>NZ_JBRJXU010000021.1:0-54677 GCF_057467645.1 Zarconia sp. | reverse complement strand
CGCCCCAGTCGCAACCGGCTTCACCCCCCTCATCTTCCCCAGACGATGACTGGACGAGTTCGAGCAAACCCAATAAAGAAGACTGGTAAGAGCGAGTTGGGTTGAATGTGAAGCTAGGCAGAGGTGGCTTCGGGGGTAGGGAAGGAAGAGTACGAGCGTCATTGAGATTGAAGAGCTAGTGCTGCTACACAGAATTAACAATCTGTGAGTTCGGGATAAGCTGAACCCCTGATTCTGCCGTTACGGATTTTCAGCATTTGTCGGTCTCAAACCTGCATTCTCTCGTTGAGGCAGTTAAAAATCGACTCTTAACCCGAACTGACGTTAACGATGCATCTTGAAAAGTTGAACGGGACCCAAACCGACACATCCTGCGCCCACTTTTCGTAAAATGCAAAATGCTTACTATGCATAGCTTTGGGCGGTTGAGAACTGGGTACTTATTTCTGCCACACTGCACTAGGAGGGTCAATGCGTGACGAGCGCCTCATCACCGCGTCTCCGCGTCTCCGTCTCTCCCCCAGCTCCCCTTCAATCCTGCGCGCCATGGGCTTTGAGAAATTTGACGACCTCGGGATAGCCGTTAAATTCAGCGATCGCTAAGGCCGTGTAACCCCCGCGATTTTTTAAGTTGACCTGCGCTCCGGCTTTCACCAACTGCCGGACTGCCTCGAGATGACCTAAATGTGCCGCCCACATGAGGGCCGTTGCTCCCGCCTTATCTTGTTGATTGGGATCGGCTTCCCCAGCCAGTAGTGCCGCGATGACTGCGGTATCGTCGCGATCGGCCGCTTGCATGAGGGGGGTCTGTCCTTTTTTGTTCGTAACGTTGGCATTGGCCCCCAGTTCGAGCAGTACTTTTACCGTATCTGCATGTCCGGCTTCAGCAGTCAGAGCGATCGGCGTTTCCTCGAAATTGCGCGAGTTCACCGAGGCACCCTTGGCACCCAAAAGGGAAACAATTTCCGTATAACCGTGCATGGCCGCGACCAGTAACGGCGTATCCCCCAAGCGATTGCGATGTTGGGCGTCAGCACCGCGCTCGAGCAGTAATTTCACCATCGAGGTGTGACCTTCAACCACCGCCAAGTTTAATGCCGTGTCGTCTTCGCCATCCTTGGCGTCGATCTGCGCCCCGGCATCCAGCAAAAAGGTGGCGATCGCGGTGTATCCTCCTGCCGCTGCAGCCATGAGAGCGGTGGCTTCCGTTCCGTTGCGGGCGTTGACATCCGCTCCCGCAGTTACTAACGCCTGGACGATCGCCGTTTGACCGAGATCTGCCGCCAACATCAATGCGGTTTCCCCATCTTTATCTTGGGTTTCCAGAGCTACCCCAGCGGCAATAAAAGCCTCAACGGTGGCCATCTGCCCCATTTGAGTGGCTTGCATCAACAACGTGCGACTGTTGCCAAATCGAAGACCCGCATCTGCCCCCGCAGCTAAGAGGAGTTGCACCATTGGCGGATGCTGGTGGATGACCGCCAAGCGCAAAGCGGTATCTTTATCGTTATCTTGTAAATTCACTTGCGCCCCGGCTTCTAGCAACAAATGAGCGCACAACCGATCGCCGTTCAGAGCCGCTGCCATTAAGGCGGTACTACCATCGTCATTTCGGGCATTCGCATCGGTTCCAGCGGCGAGTAAATCTCTGACCGCGTCCAGGTGACGGTTAGCCGCAGCTAACATTAATGCCGTCACCCCGTGAACCCGGCGATGCAGGTTGAAATCAGCTCCGGCGGCGAGCAAGATCCGCAGGATTTCCGTAGTTCCGTTGGCGGCTGCAAACATGAGCGCGCTCGTGCCATCTTTATCGATCGCATCGACATTCGCTCGTCCTCGCCCGAGTATCTCTCGAATTAGTTGGAGTTCGCCTTGCCGAGCGGCTTTTAGCAGTAAAATATCGTCTTGAGAAGATGCCATGCCGAACCCCGAATTGTCCTGTGGGAGTGCCGCCATTTAGTATATCGGATCGCCGTTAGATATCTGGAGGAAAAGGGAGCTGGAGGGGACAAGGGGACAAGGGGACAAGGGGACAAGGGGACAAGGGGACAAGGGAGATGAATTGTGCCGACATCCGTTCACCCCATCCCCAACACCCCACACCCCATCACCCTAGGTCTATTTAGAATGTCAGGACCTGACGATCGGCTCTCAAACGCCGGCACGAATGGGAATGGAAATCCGAAACGTCGTTCCCAAATCGGGTTGCGAGTGACAATCAAATTTACCCCCATGTTTTTCCACGACAATTTGCCGCGCGATCGATAACCCAATTCCCGTTCCTACCCCAGGCGGTTTGGTGGTAAAAAATGGCTCGAAGATCCGAGAACGAACGGATTCGGGAATGCCGCAGCCATTGTCGGAAATTTCCACGATCGCCCACTGTTTCTCGACCCGTTGAGTCCGCACCAGTAGGGTGGGTTGGATGCAGTTGCCCCGTTCGATCGCCTCTTCTAGAGCATCGATGCCATTACTGATGATATTCATAAACACCTGATTGAGCTGACCGGCGTAGCATTCAACCGGGGGTAGGTCGGCATAGTCCTCAATGACTTCAATTTTGCCGCGATTGCTATTGGCCTTCAACCGATAGTGCAAAATCAACAGCGTGCTCTCGATCCCCTCATGAATATCCACCGGGGTCATCTGGGTCAAATCCAAACGGGAGAAGTTCCGCAGCGACAGCACGATCTGGCGGATTCGATCGGCTCCCATCTTCATCGAGGCGACCATTTTTGGCAAGTCTTCGATCGTAAACTCGAGATCGATATCTTCTGCAAGCTGTTCGATCTCTTCTGGGGGAGAGGGATAGCACTCTTGATAGAGCTTCATCAGCTCGATTAAATTATCGACGTATTCTAGGGTGTGGATGGAGTTACCGTAGATGAAATTCACCGGATTGTTAATTTCGTGGGCGACTCCTGCCATCAATTCCCCCAAACTCGACATTTTCTCGCTTTGGATGAGTTGCGCTTGAGCCTGTTTCAACTCATCGAGAGCCCGTTGAGCCCGTTGAGCTTGCGCTCGAGCGATGGTGGTGGCTTGTTTGCTTTGTTCGTAGAGTTCGGCTTGTCCGATGGCGATCGCCGCTTGGTTGGCCAGCTGTTCGAGCAGTTCGATTTCTGCCGGCTGCCACGCGCGGGTGCTGCGACACTGATGCAAAATTAACAACCCCCATAACTGTGCGTTCCACTCGTGGCGAATGGGAATCGTTAAATTGGCCTTCACCTGCAGCGACTGCAAAAATTCTCGATGGCACGGGGCCAAACTTTCATCGTCAGTATCTTCAATCGCCCGGATTTTACCTCTCGATGCCAGCCGCATCGAGTCGTTGGGAAAACATTCTGAGGGTTCTTTTTGTCCTAAAATCGACGACCATTGGCCCCGAACTTCTTCGACGGTGACTTCCCCCCACCCTTCGCGATTGAGTTGGTAGATGACCGCGCGATCGACATCGAGAAGCACGCTCACCTCCCGGACGATCGCCGATAAAATCGTGGGAATATCCAAAGTGCTGCGAATGCGATCGGTAATTTGTTTGCGCAGTTGACCGAATTGGAGGGATTGCTGTAATTTCGCGGTGCGCTCTCGCACTTGCAATTCCAGTGTGGCATTGAGCGATCGCACCTGTTGGTAAAGCTGGTATTGCTCGACGGCCATGGAGAATTGCTCCCGCAATGCTGTCGCCAGTTCCAGATCTTGAGCCGTCCAGGGTTGGGTTTGAGCGGTTTTTTTCTCCCGCCAGGTTTCAAAAGACGGTCGAGGATGCTGTTGTTTTTCGCGAGGGTCGAAATATCCCGCCCACAACCGCTCGGTTTCGACTTCGGCGCGGAAAATACTTAAATAGCCCAGATGCTGCTGGCGATATTGTAGGGGCAGAACCAGCAGACCGCGAAGGGCAGTGGAACGAAAGCTGGGGGCAACGGACTCTAAATGGGGTGCGATGTAGAGATCGTCAATGGCTTGGATGCAATCGCCACTCGACTCCTTCTCCCATTGCAACCATAATTCTTCGAGTTGAGTGGGGCGATCGAATTTGGGTTGCTCTCCCCAACAAATCAAATGAGCGTCAGCACTCAAGAACAAACGTCCCCCCGCACCGTTGAGGGCGTTTACCGTTCCTTTGAGGGCCGTCGCCAGTTCGATCGTCGGTTGAGCGTGCAGTAACGTGGCAATTTGGGTAATTGTGGCATCCCGTTGGCTTTTTGCTTGAGCCTGGGCTAAGAGGTTGGACTGAGCGATGGCGAGGGAAACGCGATCGACCACCATCTGTACCAATTCCACATTGAGTGGGGAAATTTCTTGCGGCTGGGAGTGATGAGAGACGAGTAACCCCCAGAGCCGATTTCGACCCGGTTGAGAGCCATCGAGCGCGTCTTCGTTCGCTAAAATCGGGACGACGAGGGAGGAAGCGACCCCCATGGCTTCGAGATACTCTCGATGGCACGGATCGAGGGTCCGATCGTCGATTTGTCCCGGTCGTTCTTCCTCAAACGAACTGCGAGAGATGGAGTTGGTTTGGCGATCGACAATGGAACGAACCCGCAGCTTGACGAACATTTCGCGGGCGGATTGAGGAATGTCATCGGCGGGAAAACTCAAACCGAGCAAAGAAGGTAGGCGATTCTCGTCTAGGGATTCCGCGATCGCTTTGCCACTGCCATCCTCGCGAAACCGATACACGAGCACTCGATCGGTTCCCAAGACCGATCGCACTTCAGCGGCCGTGGTCGCTAAAATTTCCTTGAGATCTAAAGACTGGCGAATGCGATGGGTAATACGGTGTAGCAACACTTCCCGCTCCAGTTGCTTGGGCGGTACTGGCGTGCTTTCTTCCATAGGGGTAAACCTTCCTTCCTAACGTTCACCGTTAGCTCGCTTTTGGCGAGATGCACGATTTATGGAACGCAATGTCAAGTTTGCACGCTCTAAGGGTGACGAGCGCCCAATCGACTCCCATCCTCTTCATCCTCGAGCGCCGATCTTGTGTTCTTCAAATGGGTAAACGACCCAGAGCGCTTGCACGTACGCCTCGTCTCAAAATGGTTTCGATCTCTCGATGGTGCAAGAATGGGATTTTTGTTGCGATCGAGATGTTGGCGATCGCACGCATCTAAGATCGCACTCGGATTGCTCAATTCAAAATTGACACCACAGCGACTAAATTGAAACTGATTTTGTAGGACGACGAGGTTTCAATATTATAAATAATAAATTAACGTTTTAGGCGACCTCAATCGATTCAAAAGAATTGACTTAGGCGAGATTATTCATCAAAACCTCAAATCCCGATCTCTCTCGAATCGCAAAAAACAGACTGTTTTTTCGGTAAATTGCCAATCTGCTTGCGAGGCAAGGGTTGGGAAAATTTTCGTCGAACCTCATGAATAATGCCGGTTAGGCGCAAAAATGGCGAACCGATCGAGAGCATCCTACTGACTTCTGAGGAATTGAACGTGTGGCGCCAAGAGCAGTCTGAAATCGTCTCCAGCTCCGATGCGACTCATTGAAAGTGTCCGATCTTCGCCGTCAGTGGTCCGATTAAAACCCCGATACAGCTTTTAACTTCAACTTCTGTCCAGCTAAAACGCCTGAAATTATGGCTGTCTTGCGAGAGTCTAAAGCTGTTTCGCACAAGGGACATAAAACCCATAGTGACCCCGTTGGCGTAGCCGTCCTGAAAGGGCGAGGAGTCTCTCATAACTGCTCAATGCTGACCGTGATGCTCTGTGTCATGAGTCGCGAATGGGTCAACGATGCTCAAAGTCTCGATCTTTCTGGCGAATTGCCTCGCGCACGCTCATAAGAATTTTCCCCAGGTGATTTTGACCGGTTTTATCCAAACCGCAACCCCAAAAGTAATCTCTCGGAGAATCTTCGACGATGGTTTCATCACCCGTTGCCAGTAACGTCTGTTGAAGCTCGGAATGGGTGATAAATTTGGCGAACACTGCCTCTCGCATCACCACCGTTTTCACCGAGTTCCAGTCTGGACGACAGGTGCGGGCGAGATCTCGACCTAATTGTGCCGCTTCCTCAGGTGTTGGAGCATTTCGGATCGTCACCATCAGAGGTTCGTCCGTAGTGCCAAGGAATTTATGAGCTTGGTAGTAATGTTCGACGGTCTGCCAGTCCTGACCTCCCAGATAAATACCGTGGGGCGAAAAGTTTGAGAAACAGCCGTAGGGATCGCTGACTTTATAAAAATAGATCGTCATACTTATCGAATGGGCAACACTCCCATTTCATCATCCCCGATAATGGGTAGAAGGTAAGCACTTCGCCTTGGGCGATTCGCTCTTCGCTAAAAATAGGCAAAGGGGAACGGGGAATGGGGAATGGGGAATCGGGAATCGGGAATCGGGATGAAGTACTTTGCTCCCCAGCAACCAGATGTAGCCAGTGCGATCGCTTTGCTCATCAAGAGGCTTGCCAACCGCCCGAATCTCATCCAGAGTCGGCATCCCGTCGACGTCGCGGTAGCAAAACTGACGTTATTACTGCAAAAAAAATCGATCGCGAATGATTCCAATGCGATCGATAACAAAGATAGTGTGTGATGTTGTTGATTCGAAACCGATCGAAAGAGTAATTCGATACAGAAATATCAAGCATATAAAAGACCGATTGATATTTCTGTATCGACCGATCGATCGAATCTCGATCTCCATACATTTTTAATTTGATTACTCAACAACCTCTTCAATAACTTCTTCAACGTCTTCGATGACTTCAATCATCTCAAGTCCTTCAAAAGCGTCAGCGTCTTCAACTCCTTCCATGTCTTCAAAAGCTTCGACTTCTTCAGTTTCGGTCTCGTCGATGACTTCAAGACTTTCAACTTCTTCAGTTTCGGTCTCGTCGATGACTTCAAGACCTTCAACTTCTTCAGTTTCAGTTTCCTCGATTATCTCAAGACTTTCAACTTCTTCAGTTTCGGTTTCCTCGATGATTTCAAGCCCTTCGACTTCTTCGATTTCTTCATACTCTATCGTTTCAAACGAAGTCATACCTTCGAGATCGGGGTTCGCCGGATTCGCATTCAACGGCGACATGACTCCCAAAGTACAACTGGCAGCAGCAATTGACAGTAAAACTTGCACGCGGATCGTAAATAAAGATGTAGACATATTTGTGAACTCTCCCCAAATTTAAGACTACATCCTAGTACGGATATTTAGTTTTTTCAACTTTAGTTTTAATAAAAAAAACTTATACTTTAAACAAACGTCAACATATTGAGAATCGATTGCAATTCTCGTCGAACTCTAATCTTTACAAATATGAGAAGGACTGGAATTCTTATATCTTAACGCCAGTTTTTGATAAGCCAAAACCCTGATGCTACCGTGACCCAGAAATCGGCAAAAACCAGATTCTGTCGTTGAAGCATTGAAAATTTACCACTTAACTAAAACTCAGGTTATCTTAATATTCTCAATATTTTTTCGATGGCAAGTCGGCTGAGAGTGGCGATCGAAACTTGAGTTTAAATGAGAATGAAACTCCATACTGGCAAAACGAATGTAGATTCATAACATGGACTTTCCATGACAAATGCTTCTGGCGGCAGAAAAATAGTCGATCGCCTGGGGTAAATCTCCGAGCGGGTGAGGAAAGCACTCCATTCCCCATTCCCGATTCCCTATTAACGTCAGTTTTGGTTAAGTTGTCTCACCCCAATGCTGACTCCGAGCGATGTTCGGGCAGGCTAGAAATTCGAGAGCAAGTCGATCGCACTGGGATGAATTTCCTTGCTAGTGAGCTGGGAACTTCATTCCCCATTCCCCACCTTCACCCGAAGCTATCTTATCCAAAACTGACGTTATTACTGAAAAAGTGTCATGAAAAGGGCCCAAACGGCTAGAACCCAAAAAAATCCCCATCGATGAGATGGGGGTCAGGTTGCCACTTACTATCTGATTACTCTTAAGGTATCCTGGCAATCTAGGTGACGCATCACCCTTGGTGGGTACTTTGCGAGGAAAAGGTATTACCCGATCGAACATGGTTTCCGTTTCCCCGCACCCAGAGATTGCTAACGCCAACCTTCCAACACCATCCGCACCCCTCCCGATGGACTCATCGTCAGACCCCGACGCACGGGACGCATGGGACGCCGATTGGTAGGGGTGAGTTTCATCTGCGAGAGTGCCGTTGCCAGTACCAGCTTCATTTCATACTGCGCGAACGCATAGCCGATGCAGCGACGATTCCCGCCACCAAAGGGCAAAAACTCGTAGGCCGAATACTTCTGCTCTAAAAAGCGATCGGGGTTAAAGCGATCGGGTTCCGGGTACAAATCTTCGCGATGGTGTATCAGATAGATATGGGGTAACAGTGCCGTTCCCGGTTCGCAACGATAGCCCATCACCTCAAACGGGGCTTGCAACACCCGCGCGAAGGTTGCCACCGCCACGGGATAAATCCGCAGGGTTTCGCTGCAGACGGCATTGAGATAAGGCAGTTTGGTAATTGCAAAGGGATCGGTTTGCCAATCGACGCTGTCAAGTTCCGATCGCAGCTTTTCGAGGATTGCCCGATCGCGATGCACCCAATAAAACGCCCACGCCAGCGCCGTTGCTGTCGTTTCGTGGCCGGCAAACAGCAGCGTCATCAACTCGTCGCGCAACTCCACATCACTCATGGCTTCTCCCGCTTCATCCCGCGCGGCCATCAGCAAGCTGAGAATGTCTTCTCCGGCGAGATCGGGATTTTGGCGGCGATCGGCAATTTCGGCATAAATGAGTTCGTCGACTCGTTGCTTCAAGCGCAAGTAGCTTCCCCAGGGACTCCACGCTCCCAAATCCTGGCGCAGTATCGGCAAAAATGTCATCGCCGAACCCAGGAGAGTGCCGCTTGTATCGAGTAACGCTTTGAGTAGTTGCCGCAGGCGATCGTACCGTCCCCCCACATCCAAACCAAACACCGCGCGCAGGATAACTCGCAGGGAAATTTCTTGGGTCGCTTCCCGAATAATAAAGGGTTTCCCGACTTGCTGTTGATGCATCACCTCTTCGGTAATCTCGCACATCAACTGACCGTAAGCCCGCATCCGTTCCCCGTGAAATGGCGGCATCAACAGTTTGCGCTGGCGTTGGTGGCGCTTGCCATCAAGGAGGAGCATGGAGTTATCCCCCATACTCGCTTGCATGAACTGTCGATTGGCCTCGCCGGATTTAAACAAATCGGGATCTGCTGTAAAAATGTCCTGTACCCCTTGCGGATGAGCCACCATCGTATAGGAAGCGTTGGCAAATTCGAGTGTAAATATATCCCCGTAGCGTTTGTGGAGTTTTTCAGCATAGGGCAGAGGACGGAAAATGCCAATGAGGGTTTGTAGCACTGCTGGCATATCCGCTGCCACAGGGGGTACAGATGATGGAGAAGCTGGAGGGGGAACGAGAGTCGTCATAGTTTAAATCTCCTGAAACGGAACGACACAAAACCCGTATATTTTTACTATCTAACTTATCCACGAACCTGACCAGGGAAGATCGGAAAGTTAAGCGGGAAGTTAATGGAACGTCAGTTCGGGATAAGACCGGTTTCCGGTGAAGGTGGGGAATGGGGAATGGGGAACGGGGAATGGTTTTAGATTTTGGGTGTGGGATCTCAGGATCGATCCGTCATCGGAAACCGTCTAAATCTCAATCGTCAATCGACCAGTCACACTAAATCTGGAGCTTGACAAACGAGCAATTTTCGCGCGCGTTTCACCCATACAGTCGCACCTACACCCGATCGTGTACTCTTCCCGATCTCCTAGAAAATCGCAATCGCCACAGGTGTTGCAAATATTCGATCGATTGCCGCAGCGTCACTTTACTCGCCCCTTCCTGGCGTTCTTGAAACACGTATCCCACTTCGGCAATTCGCTCGATATTGCCCCGTCCCAATACTTCAATGGCAATTTTGTACCCCACCGGGTCTAAAATGCGATCGGCGATCGCATCCCGACGAACGATAAAATAGCCACTCATCGGATCGCTCACCCGACTCACCACGCCCGGTAATATCAGCAATCCCAGTAACTGCGCCCCGCGAGAGAGAAACCGGCGAGAAAAACTCCATTCGCTTACCCCCCCATCTTTGACGTGGCGGCTGGCAACGGCAAAATCCACCCCACCATCGAGGGCCGCGAGCAGTTTGAGCAAGGTTTGCGGGGGATGCTGGAGGTCGGCATCGATCGCCCCTAACCATTGTCCCCGCGCCACTTGCCAACCCCGTACGATCGCCGTCGAAAGTCCTCGTTCTCCCTGACGGCACATCACCCGCAGTTGAGGATATTTCTCCATCAACGCGCACGCCACATCCCAAGTGCGATCGGGACTGCGATCGTCCACAACGATTAATTCGTACTCTCCGGGCAATACTCGATCGAGGAGTTGCGTCAGATTCTCGATCAGAGTGGGGAGGTTCTCTCGTTCGTTGTAAGTCGGAACCACCAGCGAAAACTGAATTGAGGTGCGATCGGTCTTGGCAATCGCCGGAATCCGTAACGGAGTCGAGGGTTCGACCCAAAAATTTGGGGTCGGGAGACGGTCTTGGGAAAGAGCATCTGGCAACAGTTCGATGGCTGCGATCGAGGGTGTCGCACGACTCGAAGATTTTGAAAGATCGGTGTCAGTCAGCTTGGAGAGCATGGAACCCTGAGATAGAGACGCTCGCTTATTTTATCGCTCCGTCTTCATCGATCCACCCACTTCTCTAGCTCAATCTTTCCAATCTTTGCGGTTTCTGGGAGCACACCCATTCGTCAGGAGCAGTGTGGTAGGCCATGACGGATTCGTTATTCATGGGAAAAAATTGATGAGATCGGCGATTATCTTCATGTTTTGAGTTTCGTAAATAACGTCAGTTCGGGATAAAAAGTGTCGTTTGGGGGTGGGGTGTGGGGTGTGGGGTGTAGGGGGCGATCGCGAGTGCTTAGAGTCGATTAGAGCTAGTGGGGTGAGAGGTTCTTCTACTGATGACTCGAATCGACATCAGTACGCTCGACTTTCAAGTATCCTTAACCCGAACTGACGTTAACCGTAGTGGCGACTGCTATATTTTTCCTACTTGTTCACCTCAGGATTTGCCACTTATTACTTATCACTTATCACTTGTCACTTCTTACTTATTACTTATCACTTCTTACTTATTACTTATTACTTAAAACATCTCTCCCAAAACCTCCACCAATCGCTCGAGATGGGCGGGTTCGTGGGTTGCCATCACCGTCAACCGCAGACGACTGGTGGGAACGGTAGGAGGACGTACCGCAGAGGCGAAGATGCCGGATGCTTGCAACTGTTTCCCCGCAGCGACGACGCGGGCGGGATCGTCGAGGGGCAAACAGACGATCGGGGATTGAGAAGGAAGTGGTGCAACCGGTAAGTGACGCTTGAGTAACTGTTGCAGATCGGCGACATTTTGCCAGAGTCGTTCCCGACGCTGGGGTTCTTGGCAGACGATCGCGATCGCCTCTCGGGCAGCTGCGGTATCTGCTGGAGATAACCCAGTGGTATAAATCCAACTCGACGCTCGATTTCTCAGAAAGTCAACCAGCTTTGCCGAACCGGCGACGTAACCCCCCAAACTCCCTAGGGCTTTGCTGAGGGTTCCCATTTGGATCGTGGGGCGATCTCGAATGCCGAAATGCTCGGCGCATCCAGCCCCCGTTGCCCCCAGTACCCCCGTAGCGTGAGCTTCGTCGATGAGTAACATACACTCAAATTGCTCGGCCGCATCCAACAGTTCCGGTAGCGGACATAAGTCGCCATCCATGCTGAAAATGCTATCGGTAAGAATTAACGCCCGTCGGTATTGGTGTCGGTAGGCTTCAAGTTGGCGTTGCAAGTCAGCGATATCGCCGTGGCTGTATTCCACTACCCTTGCCCCCGACAGAATTGCCCCGTTTTTCAGGCTAGCGTGATTATAGCGATCGCTCAATATCAAATCCCGCTTACCCACCACTGCGGCGATCGTGCCTAAATTTGCCAGATAGCCGGAACTAAAGACGATCGCATCTTCCGTCCCTTTGAGCTGGGCGATCGCTTCTTCTAAATCTCGATGGAGTTGCCGATGTCCGCTCAGCAGCCGGGAACCGGTACTACCGGTGCCGAACTTCTCGGTGGCAGCTACCGCAGCCCGAATCAAGCGCTCGTCTCCCGCTAAGCCGAGATAATCGTTACTGGCAAAATTCAGCAGCGATCGCCCATCGACTTTAACGATCGCACCGGGAGGTGTTTCGAGGGTTTGAGGCGCTCGATACCAGTTGGCTTTGTGGATGGCGGCAAGGGATTTATCGATCCAGGCATAAACCATGATTTGATGTCTCGTTCCAAGTCTGGTAGGGGCGATATCGAGTTCGGTTGAAGACTGAATAAATCGCTCGCAAATTCACCGTGAGGTGGGTACCGGGGGCGTGGAGAGTACGAGCGGAGAATTGGAGATTGAATCCGCGAGAGTGTCCTCGATTATAACTTTAAGCGTCAATTCAATCGATTGAGTATTTCTGCTGATTGTTAATCCATAATCGTTATGATTACAATTTAAACATTCGGAAAAAACTCAAAAATCGATCGAATCTCAAACGGATGCAAAGCTCCCGTGTGGGGGATGGCAATCTTTCTCCACTTCTCAACCCATCAGAAATCATGGGTTCGGGCAACAGGAGTTAAATCCTGAAGTGTATTCAACAACGTTATTCAATCACTACTCTCAATCAGACTATGGCTACTCTCACCGAACGTCGTCCTCAAAATATCGAAGGGGATTTCTACGTCGATCGCACCTGTATCGATTGCGATACCTGCCGCTGGGTTGCGCCGGAAGTCTTCCATCGGGCCGGGGAAAAGTCGGCCGTTCACCACCAACCCGCGAACGAAGCCGAACGCCTCCAAGCGATGCAGGCTCTTCTGTCCTGTCCCACTGCCTCTATTGGCACGGCGGAGAAGCCCAAAGATATCAAAACCGCCCAGCAAAGTTTTCCCATCCCCGTCACCGAGAACGTCTACTACTGCGGCTATCATTCCGAAGCCTCTTTCGGTGCAGCCAGCTATCTGATCGTCCGTCCCGAAGGCAATGTTTTGGTGGACTCTCCCCGCTTTGCGCCGCCATTGGTGAAGCGCCTAGAAGAACTGGGCGGCGTGCGTTATATGTACCTGACTCACCGGGATGACGTGGCCGATCATCGCAAGTTTCGCGATCGCTTCGGGTGCGATCGCCTGTTGCATACCGACGATATTACGGCAGATACCCAGGATGTGGAAATTCCCCTCTCTGGAACCGAGCCGATCGAATTTGCTCCGGATTTGCGGATTATTCCCGTTCCCGGACATACCAAAGGTCATACCGTCTTGCTATATGGCGATCGGGTGTTATTTACCGGAGACCACCTCGCCTGGTCTGCGCGTTTGAACCATCTGGCTGGGTTCGATCGCTTTTGCTGGTATTCCTGGCCCGAGCAAATTCGATCGATGCACAAACTCAGCGAATACTCTTTTGAATGGGTTTTACCAGGTCATGGTCGCCGCTACCATGCAGATCGTGCGACGATGCAGCAACAAATGCAACAGTGCCTTGATTGGATGGAAACTGTTTAGCGAAACCTGGCCATAATCCCTGCTCTCTCGTTGACGGTACATCAGGGATATCGATCGCGGTTTTAACGCTCGGAAGGGGGCAGCAGTTCTGAGAGGGTAACGATGCGGTATCCCTGGCGTTGGAGTTCTGGCAATACGATCTCGAGTACTGATGCGGTGCGATCGCCTCTATTTCCCCCATCGTGCAGAACGATTATATCGCCGGGGCGCACGTTGGTGAGGATGTGACGGACAGCAAATTGGGTGGAGGGAATGCTGGTATCGTAGGGAAAGACAGAACCGAGAGCCACCCGATAGTTATGTTTTTCAGCGGTGGCAATCATTTCTTTGTCGTACCATCCCGATGCCGGACGCAACCAACTGGGGGTTACGAAGTTCGATAGTACTGCCTCGGCTTCGAGGAGGTTGGCTTCAAAGTCTGCGGGGGAAAGGTCGATACTGGGTTCGTCTTCCGTGAGGTGGTTGCCCAGCTCGTGTCCTTCGCGCATCGTGCGCATCACGAGAGATTCGTTGCCCGAAATTCGAGAACTGATGAGAAAAAAGGTGGCGCGGGCTTGATGGCGGGCGAGGACTTCCAGGATTTTGGGGGTGGCGATCGCATCGGGGCCGTCATCGATGGTAAGGGCGACAACGCGATCGTCGGTATCGCTAAAGTAGACGACCCCCGGCGCGATTGCAGAAACGATCGACAGCAGCCACCGGGGTTGGAAAAATAGCAGGGCTATTGTAACTAAGGCGATCGAACCCGAACCCACGAATCCCAACCCCAACCATCGCCAATTTAGACTATTTAAAAATGTCATGTATGGTACTGCGTGCAGATATCGTTACATGTTTTCTGGGTTGGGGAATGGGAGTCGGGAAATCGGAAACGGCTAGTCCTATAAAATCTTTGGCACTCGGAAGTAGTCACCCTCTTGTTCCGGTGCTGATTCGAGAATATCATCCCGGTTTGCATAGGGTTCGAGATTATCCGCTCGAGTGACGTTACTCACATCGATCGCCCGAGCGGTCGGCGGTACATCATCGGTATTAAGTTCGCTCAACTGATTGAAATAGTCCAAAATACTGCTCAATTGCGTTGTAAATTGCTCTTCTTCTGTTTCTGTCAGTTCCAGTCGCGCTAGATGAGCGACTTTGCGAACTTGTTCTCGATCTATAGTACTCATAGTTCTTGGGGAGTCTTATTAGAATTTAACGATTTTGAGGAACTAACAATAACCGATAAAGCTATTCTTTTGATATAAAAAAAAACGAAGCAATATCGATTAATTATTGGCGTTTTATTGAAAACTTAGCGACGATTTGAGTCACAATTCGATTGTTTTCGATCGCCAAGCAGAATGCACTCACATAGATTTTCTCGACCTATTTTATCGAGAAGAACCAGCCAATTACATCGAACGACCAGTATTTTTCAACCAGTTTTGGGCCTCGATGTAGTTATTCGGCGCGAGGCTGACGGCTTGCTTCCAGTAATCTGCCGCCCGATCGAAAAAATCTTCCGCCCCTTCATTATCCCCCGCTTCCTTTGTCTTTTCTCCTTTGTAATGGTAGATGACGGCGATGTTGTTGAGCGCTTGGGGCATCTGGGGGTTGAGTTCGAGGGCTTTGTTGTAGTCTTCGAGGGCGCGCTCGTGTTCGCCGTTACTGGCGTGAATCAGCCCCATATTGTAGATAATATAGCTGCGATCGGTGGGATCTTCTTCGAGTTTGAGGGCTTCTTCGTAGTTGTCCATCGCCTCCGCATACTCGCCATCGGCTTGGGCGGACATCCCATCGCGATAGTAGGCAAAGGCTTCTTTCGATCGTTTGTTTGTCGGCAGCATCTTGAGAATGATGTCTGCCATGACGGTGAAGCTTTTGTCGATAAAGTTATCGTTTTTCTGTGTCCGAGGCATAACAATACCGTGGGTTTTCAAGCGTAGATTGTTTATACGTGGATCTTACTACCATTTTCCGACGCGATCGATATTGCGACTTCAATCTACACACCTGGGGCGATCTCTGAAACTCTTTAGATTTGGTTTAGGTTTGTCGATGTCTTACGGGTTAAAGGTTTGAGGGGTGTTGCCAGTTTTGTCGTGGCGATCTGGCGATTGTCATAAAAATAAGGACTAGGAATCATTCTTGGTTTTGGATTCCTAATCCTGACTTTTGAATTTGAGGGGTTTCCATTAATTCGGCTTCTTCTGAAGAAGCCTAGTGCAATGCGGCAGAAATAACTACCCAGCTCTCAATTGGTGAAAGCTATACACAGTAAGAATTTTTAATTTTGCATTTTGCATTTTTAATTCTGCGTAGCAGCACTAGGAGCTTCGAGAAGCTGAAATTCAAGCTTTTTACGAAGAGTTTCCATTAATTCGGCTTCTTCTGAAGCCTAGCAGTTGGCTCGAACGATGGATCGCGTCGTCAGCGATGTCAAGTTTCCATTAATTTGGCTTTTTCTGAAGCCTAGCAGACGCCGGACTGCACCAACATGCTGACGATTACCACCAGTTTCCATTAATTCGGCTTTTTCTGAAGCCTAGCAGATGGAGGAAGAAAAAATATGAACTGCAACTCTGCTTAGTTTCCATTAATTCGGCTTTTTCTGAAGCCTAGCAGGGCGCATCCTGAGATGCTTGCCCTAAAAGAACCCTACCACAAAAATACAAGCACCTCCCCTGTTGTTCGTACAACCTCATACACCTTCCCTTTAAAAATTTCCCAAACCCAGACCTGGTAAGGCGCGGGCGTTTTGCAAACATCTGAATCGCTCAAACCTCGAATCCGGAAGCGTTTCCAGGTTTTTGCTCTCAAGAAGATCGATCGCAATCATTGGTGCTTGTATTTTCTCGGGGGAAGACATATTCGATCGGGCATTTTCTTTCTCCCTCTGCCTACTGTGCGGAGGGCGTTAGCGTTAGCGCAGCCATGCCGCAGGCTATAGCCTACGGCATGGCTATAGCATTTGGATATTTCAGATGTCGTTTCTCCAATAATTTATCGCCCAAATGCGCGCGCCCCTACAGCCTCCTCTACCTTTCCAACTGCCTACCTGCAAACTCTCTTAAATTCCGAATTCGGAATTCGGAATTCCAAATTCTTACCCCATCTCGTATCCGAACTTATTGGGATCGACTTCGCTTAAATCTACATCTGCCAAACCGTACTCAGCCCAGCGACGTTCTACCATTGCCGCCACATCGGCATCGGATTCTAGGGGTTCTCCCCATTCATGTTCCGTTTCCGGAGCAACTTTGGTGGTGGCATCGATACCCATGCGTCCCCCCAAACCCAGCTTCTGACTGGCAAAATCCAAGGTATCGAAGGGGGTATTCGGGAGGATAAATACGTCGCGGGAGGGATCGACTTTCGAGGAAATCGCCCACACCACCTGACGGGGATCGCGAATGTTGATTTCCTTATCGACGACGATGACGAATTTAGTGTAGGTAAACTGGGGCAGGGCACTCCAAAATGCTAATGCCGCCCGCCTTGCTTGCCCCGGATAGGCTTTATCGATCGAAATAATCGCCGCTTTGTAGCTGAGGGCTTCCATGGGCAGGAAGAAATCGATAATTTCCGAGACTTGCTGGCGCAGAATCGGGGTATAAATGCGGTTGAGGGCGATCGCCATCATCGCTTCTTCTTTGGGGGGACGACCGCTAAACGTCGTCATATAAACCGGGTCTTTGCGGTGTGTCATGCAGCCGAAGCGAATCAGGGGCGAGTCTTCTACGCCGCCGTAGTATCCCATGTGGTCGCCGAAGGGGCCGTCGGGCAACATTTCCCCCGGTGTAATCGTGCCTTCGAGGACGAACTCGGAATCCGCCGGCACTTCCAAATCGACGGTTTTGCACTTGGCGAGGGGAACCCCCGAACCGCCGTAGAGTCCAGCAAATAGCCATTCTGAAAGGTCGACGGGAATCGGCGTGGCGGCGGCCATGATAATCAGGGGGTCAACCCCGAGGGCGATCGCAATTTCGAGCTTCTTGCCTTGTTCTGCGGCTTTGCGTAAATGCCGCGCCCCCCCGCGCACCGACAGCCAATGCACGGTCATGGTATTCTTCGACTGCAACTGCAACCGATACACCCCCACGTTCGGCGTTCCCGTTTCGCAGTCTTTGGTAATGACCAGTCCCAGGGTGATGATTTTGCCCGCATCGCCGGGATAGGGGCGAATCAGCGGCAGTTTGTTGAGATCGAGATCGTCTCCTTCAACGACGACTTGCTGGCAGGGGGGGAAGAAATTGCGTCCCGGTTTGGCTTTGACGACATCGAAGAGAACTTTGCCAAATTCGATCGCCTGAGAGATTTTCTTCGGGGGTTTGGGTTGCTGCAACATCCCCAACTTCTTACCGAGTTCTTCTAACTCCTGGGGTTTTTCCATATTCATCGCCCAGCAGACCCGTTCTTCGGTTCCCATCAGATTCACGGCGACGGGATGGTCTGCCCCTTTGACGTTCTCGAATAGCAGTCCGGGGCCGCCTGCTTGCAGCATCCGGTTGGAAATCTCCGCAATCTCCAAATCCGGATCGACGAGGGCGCTAATGCGTCGCAGTTGTCCCCGGTCTTCGAGCAGTTTCAGAAATCCCCGTAAGTCTCTCGCCATCGGTCTGTTGTCTGGGTGAAGGGTTATTAATATAACTTAACATTATTTGTTGATGGGGAATTGGGGAGAGGGCGAAGCATTTGGACTTGTCAGATTTCGTTTTTCTCATTATTTATCGCCCAGATGCTTTGCCCCTACAGTGTCCTCGGCCTCCTCTAAACGGGATCGAAAATTAGAACGTAAGAGACCTCGGGATGGAGGCATTTGAGGGTATTGAGGTAATGTTCGGCGACGTTGCGCTGGCGGGTGCGGGAGACGACGGTGCGCTGCATCTTCGGTAACAGGCGGATGACGCACCAGGGATGGAGGCGATTTCGGTAGGATGTATCGAGGTTGGGTTTGTCTGAATTCGGACAAACTAAACTTGTTGCCGTTGCGATCGGCAATTGAGTTGGTATCATGGTTTTACCTTCTTTTTTGAGGAAGAAAGAACGATCGCTTTACGGGTTTTCCAGGCACGAAGGCGATCGCTTTTCAAGATTAGAATTATCAAAGAACGAATACTCGTTCTTTGTCAAGTGCTACATGGGCTTAGTTAGGCTGCGGATTCGAGAACTGGCACGAGAGAGCAACTGGACGCTCAAAGAAGTTTCCCATCGTTCGGGGATTCCCTACACCACAGTTACCACCTACGCGCGATCGCCGGGAATGGCGACAGTGGATGCCACGGCGTTAATCAAACTGGCGCGGGTATTTGACGTGATGCTCGAAGATTTAATTGAAGTTGTGGAAGAATAGACGAGGTTGATGCTTTGACGGGTTTGATGGGAATGCGAGATCGCCCACTCCTAACCTTCGAGGGGCTCAAACATGCCTTTTTTAGAATAGGTACTGATTCCAAAATTCGATCGCTCGTGCTTTTTAGATTAATTTTTCCCAAAAGTCGAAATTATTTTTTAACTCGATTGCCTTTGATGCCATGGAAGTAGGGTTGTTCGAGGCGATTACATCTCGGAAGAAATCGGCTCGAGCGGGTGTTCGTCTTTACAAATAGATTCTGGCTTAACAGGGCAAGTGTCGTCACCAGACAGTGGATTACCGCCGATAATTAGAAACGTCAAGTTTGTCAGAGTCGACAAAGGCGTGACATCGCGAATTTGATTTCCACTCAGAGTCAGAGAGGTTAAATTTATTAAAGAAGAGAAAGAGGAAATATCAGTAATTTCGTTTTCGTCTAGAGCTAAATGATTCAAATTGGTTAGGCTCGATAGAGGATTTACATCGATGATTTGATTCCCAAACATTATAATTTCTGTCAAGTCCCTCGAAGACGCTAAAGGTGAAATATCAATAATTTCATTCCAGACTAAATTAATTGCCTTTAAATTCTGTAAGGAAGATAAGGGTGTAATATCGCTAATTTTATTGACTCCCAAAGCTAGGAACTCTAAGCTATCTAAAGAAGAGAGAGGAGTCAGATCGGTAATTTGATTAATACCTAAGTTAAGCGATGTTAGATTTGTTAGAGAAGATAAGGGTGCGATATCAGCGATTTTATTTTCGAAAAGTGTCAGGTCAGTTAATTGAGTCAAAGAAGCCAGAGTTGTAATATCCTCGATCTGATTTTCATCTAAACTGAGTTCGGTCAAATTGGTGAGATAAGATCAAGACTGGATATCTCGAATTGAATTTTGAGTGAGATTCAGCTTTGTTAACTGCGTCAATGATGATAAAGGGGTAACATCGTGAATTCTATTATTATCTAGATGCAGTTCGGTTAATTTAACGAGAGTAGATAGGGAAGAAATTGTTTGGATTTGATTCCACCCTAAATTAAGCTTAGTTAAATTCTCTAAATAAGAAATGGGAGATAGATCCTGAATTCCATTCCCGAATAAATTTAGCTCCGTTAAATTATTCAACGAAGATAACGGAGTAATATCTTGAAGTTGATGGTTTTCTAGATCGAGTTTGGTGAAACTAGATAACTGTTGCTCTGCCCTTTGGCAATCTTGCGTTTTGACAATTTCCAGCAGCACTTCAACCGTGCGTCGTGACGCGGGTGTTAAATTTGCTTTTCGATCGCACCAATCGGCAAAGCGATCGAATTCTAGATCTTGGGCTGGTACAATCCCACTCTGTCCGATCGCGATAAGAGAAATAAGAGCGATCGCTCCGTTTTTAATATTCAGTATTTGAGAGATTTTCATTGTGTCGATTGCCAAAATATGATACATCTTGGCGGCCAAGAATGGGGTCGTACTATGTTATCGACCAAATACATTATTTTTATTCAAAAAAAGATGCATCTTTCAAGCAAATTTATAAAGCGTCTCTAAAAACTCAATATCGATCGGAAAATTAGGAGTGGATATGCTCAATAATTCGAGGTTGCGATCGCATAATTTAGCCTTTACTTCGATCTCTCAAAACCTCTCCCACTAGTCCCGCCAGCTTTTTTGCCGCCCCCAGTTGACCCCGCACCTGCCGCAAACGAATTCGCATCGCCTCCAATCGTTCCGGATTTTCGAGATAGTCGCAGGCGAGACGGGCGACGGCATCCGGTTCCAAACGACCGATGAGTTCCGGGACAATTTGTTCTTGCGCCCAAATATTCGGCCAGGCTAAGCAGGATGCCCCGGCTTTGCGAGTCAACCACTGCCACGCACACCAGTTCACCAGCTTCGCCATCCCCGTTCCGACAACTGGTAGATTTACTAGTAAACCCGGCAATCCATCCCAGGCGCGCATAGCATCGAGTTGTTGAGTGGGAATCAGAACCAGCATCGGCACGGCTAGAGAACCGAGTTCGGCGGTATTTGCCCCCACCGTCGTCAGACACAAGCGGCACTGGGAGAGCAAATCGTAGGGGGGAGTATGAGGCCACAAATAGACCTTCAATCCCGATCGCGTTTCTAAGTACGCCGAGGTTGTCTGTTGCCCGCAACGAAAACAATCTGCCTCGAATTTGAGTTCGGCTGCCGTCCAACCGAGGGCGCGAATGGTCCGGTTGTGTTGGGGGTTGGCGAACCGGGCGAGGGTTTCGATATCCAGGGTGGGGGCCACGGGAACGACGAAGCGGGTGTGGGGGCGCACGCTGCGGATACGTTCGGCGATCGCTAACTTCAAGGGAACGCCCTGAGTAAGTTTGAGAGATTTCGATCCTGGAAGAATGCCGATGAGTTCGTCAGGATTGTCGGATTTGTTTGCTGGGGGGGGTTCGTCATGCGATCGCGACACGTCCGCCATCAAATCCCCCACCACGGTAAACTTATCGGCATATTTCGCCGCTACCCCAGCCATCACCGTCGGTTTCATCACCCCAAACCGATCGATCCAGCGATGCCACCGCGCCTCCCATTCTGCATACACCACCGTCCGATATCCCAATCGACGGCTTAAAAGTACCGGAAAAACTTGGTCTCCCCCCAAAAATAGGATCGCCCCATGTTGCCGCCAGTCCCAATTCTGGGCCGTTTCCCCCCGCAGCAGAAATTGCCAAAATGCTTGGGGGCCCTGAACGCGATCGACTTCTGGATACGATCGGGCAATCTCCGCTTCCCGGCCGCTCGCATTCGGACAGGGAGACAATACCACGGAAATGCGCACCCGATCGCGGTCTTCCCCCAGTTGTCGCCGCAATTCCCCTACCACCGGACGCACCCACGTCGTCACCTCTCCCGGCCCGTTGGACAAAATTAAAATATCGATCGCGTCTGTCATCTTGTTATCGTTAGGAGGCTTAGAAAGCAGGTAACAGTTGGCATTGGCAACAGGGAAGAAAATATAATATCCATCATCTGTCACCCTCCCCGAGTCCCCGCGTCCCCGCGTCCCCGCGTCCTCCCCTCCCCCTGCCCGAACGTTAAAGAAATGGGATAATCTATTGGTTGCCCAGAATTGCGATCGCAGATGACCGATTTCATTCAAGCCGTCCAAAACGGCGATGTTTCAGCCGTACGAAGTGCCATTGATGGGGGTACTGATGTTAACGCCACCAACGCAGAAGGAACCAGCGCGATCGCCCTCGCTGCCGAAGCCGGACACCTGAAGATCGTACAACAACTGGTGGCTGCGGGAGCGGATATCGACCTGGCAGACAAGGATGGCTGGACGGCGCTGATGGCAGCAGCAGGAAGCGGACGCAAGGACATTGTAGAAACTCTGCTCGATGCCGGGGCAAATGTCAATGCCAAAACCAACTTCGGTTTGACTGTGTTGATGTGTGCCGCTGGGGGCGGTAAAACGGAAGTCGTGCAACTGTTGCTCGATCGGGGTGCAGATATTGACGCCAAGGATAATAACACCTGGACGGCTTTAGTCTGGGCTTCTCAGGAAGGACATCAGGCCGTTGTGGAGTTACTTAAGGCGGCGAGAGGTTGATTAAGTAATAAGTAATAAGTGATAAGTAGGATGTGTGATACGGCGCTCTGATTTTCCCTAAATAGAACCTGAAAGTCCGTTGTCACGCATCTAGTGCAGCGCGGCCAAAATAACTGACCAGTTCTCAATCCGTGAAAGCCCTATGTACTCTTCATTATTATCCGAATTCAAATAAATACTAATATCTAATTTAGAATCACAATTGACGTAGCTTTTTCGACGCGGAAGCTCATCACATTTATAAAAATTACGACGCTCTAGATAATCGAAAAAATATTGTGATTTATTCCAAAAAAAGCAATCGGTAACATCTTGAATTAGAGATGAGATCGTAATCTATCGGTCGTTCATTATATTTGAAATATAAGAATATGCTTTTGGAATCGATCGAAACTCGATTAAGATAAATTATGTAATAAAAATAAGTTGCGAATTTGCAAATTTCTAAATTCTAAATTTCGATCGAACGATAATTTTTATAAGTAATTATTCCCATTTTCGATCGGATGACTTGTCGAGCCGAGATTGAGGGTAACTGTTATAACAGAACTGAGCCGGAATGCAATCGCGGCTGAAATCCCCGAATGGGAGATAATCCTGATAACCCATCGTCTTAGATGAATATTTTAAAGAAGAGTCTAAATCTGGGTGGGATGTAGCATGTCAACGATCGTCCATCGCCAACAACCCAAAATTTCCCTCGGCGTCAAAATTTTTGGTATTGCCACCACGATGCTAGCACTGCTAGGGGTCGTGGCATATGTTTCTTCGAATCGACTGCGACAGGTCAATCGCGAAATCCAAAGTTTGGCTGAGTATACTATTCCCATTACCGATCTCGTTGCCCAAGTTGATATTTACGCCCTCGAACAACAAAAAAACACCGAACGCCTGATTCGGTATTACCAGCTCGATTCCCCAGATTGGTCGCGCATTGATGAAGAACGGGAACAATTCGATCGACGCAGGCTCCTCGTGGATGAAGAGTTAGCCAAAGCCGCTAAATTGACGGTAGCAGCGCTCGATCGCGCTCAAATCGATGCCAACCGTCAAGTCTGGTCTGCCATCGAACCTCAATTAGAACAGATCGAACAAGAGTATCAAGACTTACACGATCGCTCCATTGCCATTTTCGAGTTACTCGAAGCCGGTCAATTCAACGCAGCGCGTGAGTTAGAAGCCCCCCTCGAAACCGATGCAGATAATTTTGCTCGCCAGATGGAAGGGTTAGTCTTAGAGTTAAAAGCCTTCACCATCCAAGCGAGCCAAACGGCAAAAGGTCACCAAGCCTTCGTCCAGCACCTAAGTCGTTCCGCTGCCATTATCGCGACGGTGTTCGGTTTGTTCTACGCTTCCCTGGTGACGAGGGGTTTGGTGCGCCCGATGCGGCGACTGGTCAGCAGTATGGAATCGGTGCAACAGGGGAATTTAGACACCTATGTTGAGGTCAAAACCACCGATGAAATTGCCACCTTGACCCGAGCCTTTAATGAGATGGTCAAGGAATTACAACTCAAGGCAAGGCTCGAAGATACCTTTGGCAAATATGTCGATCCGCGCGTGGTGAAACGACTGGCGACCCGCTCCGAAGAAGCACAAACTCAGGGGGAGCGAAAAGTGATGACGGTCTTCTTTTCTGATATTGACGGGTTTAACGCCATTGCCGATACGCTCAGTGCCGAGGAACTGGTTGAGTTTACCAATCGCTATTTAACCCTGATGTCAGCTCCCGTTTCCAACCATTCCGGCGTCATCGACAAATTTATCGGCTCGATGGTGATGGGGTTTTGGGGGTCGCCGTTTACTAGCAAAACCGAACACGCCGAACTCGCTTGTTATGCAGCTTTGGAGCAACTTGCGCGGCTCGATCGATTGCGCGAACTCGTCGCCGAGTTTTCCGAGAAACTGGCAACCACAATCGAGATCGACCTACACGTGGGTATCGCCACCGGATTGGTTGTCGTGGGTAATATGGGGTCTGCACTCTCGAAATCCTACACCGTCATGGGGGATACGGTGAACGCAGCATCCCGCCTTAAAGGAGTGGGTAAGCAATACGGCATCCCCATCGCCCTTTTGGATGCAACCCGAAACCAAGCAGGGGAGGCGATCGAAACTAGAGAAATCGATCTCGTACAAGTCGTTGGCAAAGAAGAACCGGTGCGCGTCTACGAACTGCTTGGTCGTCAAGGAGAAGTGGAACCCGAAACCTTAAACTGGCGCGATCTTTTCGAGAAAGGTTTAGTCGCCTACCGAATACAAGATTGGGAGCGGGCACAACAATATTTTCAAACTTGCAAACAAGTTCAGCCTGACGATCGCCCCACGGCAATATATCTCGATCGCATCCAAACCTTTCAAAATCATGCCCCAGGGAAAGATTGGGATGGGGTGTGGCGTTTGACGAAGAAGTAATAAGTAATAACGCCATGTGCAACTTGTACGAGCCAAAACCTGACTACACGGGGGGAAGGGGGAAGGGGGAAGGGGAAAAGGGGAATTTTTCGACTCGCTGACCATATGGCTTCGCAAAAAGAGCGCACACCGCGTTAATAAGTAATCAGTAATCAGTAAATAGCTCGGAGCAGCAATTTAGAGTGGGCATTTTTTTTATTTTTATGTTGAGATTGGTTATCTACTACCCACCGCAACCCACTGCATTTTCTCTCGATAGAGCATTAAAAATTCGGTTTTAGTTAATTCTTAAATTTAAAATTTATAACTATGTTTCGTTTTCGTCCTTCTATTCCCATTGGCATCAAAATTTTTGGAGTCGCCACGAGTATGTTGAGCTTGCTGTTGGGAGTTTCCTATGCCAATCATTACCGAATCGGTCAAGTGACGAAAGAGTTGGTTGATATTGCCAAATATATAACGCCGATTGGGGAAAAGGTAACAACCATAAACGTTCGCGTTCTCAGACAAGAAATTCACTTCGAGCGGATTTTGCGATATTACGAAGAAGACTCAGTCGATCGAGATAGTATCGATCGAGAATTGAAAAAATTTGAAGAACTGGGGACTCTCGTCGATGTAAAATTGGCTGAGGCGGTTTCTTTATCTGAGGATGCCATTAAAGATGCTCGAAAAATTGAAGATGCAGTTGAGTTTGCCCGTCTTCAACCGTTGTTATTGTTACTCGAAGAAGAGCATCAAAAACTTCACGATCGCAGCCTTGAAGTCGTCCAACTTTTAGAAGCTCAGCGATTGCAGGAAGCCGAACTGCTCGCCGAGAAACTCGAAGAGGACGATAACGATTACGATCGGCGAGTTCGACAGATCGTCCTCCAACTTCAAGAGTTTACCGAAGCTTCCACTTGGAAAGCCGAAGAACGGGAACGGAGTACTCTAGAACTGAACCGGCGGGCAACCACCGTAGCGATAGCCGTTGGGATTCTGTTTTCTTCGGGAGTGACTCTCAGTTTAATTCGTCCGGTGCGCAAACTCGTCGGCGGTATCGAGGAAGTCGAACACGGGAATTTGGAGGCACGGGTTGCGGTTAAAGCCAAGGACGAAATCGGGACGTTAGCGGACTCGTTCAACCGGATGATGGATGAGGTGCGGCAAAAAGAGCGACTTAAAGCCACCTTCGGACAATATCTCGATCCGCGAATCGTGGATACCCTCATCCACCAACCTGGTGGTTTCAACACCAGTCAAAAGCAAGTGATGACGGTCTTTTTCTCAGATATGGCCGGGTTTAGTACTATCAGCGAAATGCTCACCCCCGAAGGATTGGTTAACCTCATCAACGAGTACTTGACGCTGGCTTCAGAACCCATCGTCCAACACAACGGGGCGATCGACCAATTTATCGGCGATGCGGTCAAAGCGTTCTGGGGACAGCCTTTCGTCAGCGAAGCCGATTGCGCCAAACTCGCCTGTTATGCGGCACTCGACCAATTGTCCCAACTTGAAAAGCTGCGCCGGAAGCTGCCGGAAATCGTCGGATTTCGCAAGGGATTGCCCCGAATTGACGTGCGAATTGGGTTGGCGACAGGGGAGTTGGTGGTGGGAAATATCGGTTCGGAAAAGTCGAAGTCTTATACGGTGATGGGTAAAGCGGTGCAGGTGGCCGAGCAACTGGAGGGGGCCAGCAAACGCTACGGAACGACGATTCTGATGACGGAAGCAACGAAAGTTCTCGCCGAAGACAGTATTGAAACGCGGGAAATTGACGTTGTACAGTTGACGGAAAAAGACGAACCGGTACGCATTTACGAGTTGCTCGGTTGTCGAGATGCGATCGATCCAAACATTGCTCAGTTGCGCGATCGCTTTGAAGCGGGATTGCAGGCATACCGCCAGGAAAATTGCTCCCTCGCACGATCGCACTTTGAAGCCTGTTTGAGTTTGAAAGCCACGGATGGACCGACTCGTGTCTATCTCCAGCGGTTAGAACAACGAGTGATTTCATAGTCGCGCTACGGGAATTTTTTGGGACGTCGCCGATTGAGTTAGGCGAACGAGATTCTATTCAAGCTCTAGATCGAATTGAGGTATCCACGCTGAATGTAGCGGAAAAAATCGATTTATAGAACAAAAATACTCTATCCGTAGACATATTGGGTCGTGTCGCTCGAGTGAGTTAACCGAGCGATCGAACTCTCGATCTTTCCAGGGTTTGGTTTTGACTCTAAACACTCGCGATCGCCCCACACCCTGCACTCTACACCCCACACCCAACCGATACTTTTTATCCCGAACTAACGTTATTCATGATTTTTTCAAACTCTATTTGAAAACTTGTGAGATGATGTAAAAATCATTTTAAAGTGGCGATCGAATCTTTAATTTTACCTGCTATTCTGATGCTTTTAGGTAATGCGATCGCTCCGGAGAGTTTATGATGCGAACGGTTTACCTTCACTCATCTTGCCAGATTGTCATTGAGGGCGATCGCCAAACAGTTATTACACCAACGCTACAAATTGCCCGATCGCTAAACGTTCCCCACCAAAGTTTAGAATCCCTCGCCCAACAGGTTTGCCACCGCCACGGCATCACCGTCGCACCGATTTTACTCGCCCATCGAACCCTACAAACTGCTGTCAAAACAGCGATCGACCCTACCGATATCGAAGGTACGGCGCGGGCATTTTCCAAGGCGGTAAAATCCATCCTTCGCGCTGGAATTGACTTAGAATCCCTCGCTTCGGTACAGCAGCCAAAAGTTCGACAACTCGCTCATCTCACCCGAACGTACCAACAGCAACTCGCCGATCGAAATACGATCGATTCCGCCCAACTTCTATGGCGTGCGAGCAGTCTAAAATGCGATCGGCAACCGTTATTTATCTACGGCTATTTCCAGCCCCGTCCCGATCGACTCGAGTTTATCGATGCGATCGCCGATGACGGTAGTGCGATGGTGTTGCCTTGCACGACAGAGGATGCATTCGCCGATAATCGTGCTGCCATCGATTGGTTGCAAAAACGGGGATGGGAAATTGTTGAAGATTCTTCCGTTGAAAATGCACCAGTCGAAAAAGTACCGACAGAGTTCGATCGAAATTCCGCACTTCCCATTCCGAATTCCACATTCCTAAACCCCATTTCTCCCCTTTCCGAATTCCGAATTCCGAATTCCGAATTCAAACAACACACATACCCCCACTCCGAAGCCGAAGTGCGTGGCGTTCTCTCCCAAGTCAAACAACTCCTCACCGATGGGGTAGCGGCGCGGGATATCGTTCTGGTGGCGCGAGATGATGCCGCCTACGGTCCGATGCTGCTCGATGTTGCGTGGGAATACGAGTTACCGGTGCGGGCATTTTACCCCGTTCCCCTCACCGCCACTCGGTTGGGGGCGTGGGTGCGGCTGTTGCTCGAAGTTGTCGGCAGTAACTTTCTCTTCGAGGCAACGGCAAAACTGCTGAGTCATCCCCTAGCTGGGGTGAAATTGCAGGGAGTGTGGGCCCAAGTTCGATCGCAGCATCCTCAAGGTTTTCGTCCGTGGCAGAAATTCGCCAAACCCGCAGGTATCGATTTATCGGTTTTGAAATGGAAGAAAAAGGATACGCGATCGAACTGGGTGCAGCGATTGCGCGATGCCCTCGATGGCTTTGAAATCCGGCAGCATTGCGCGGGGAGGGCGCGGGAAATCGTGGCCTACTACAAGTTTCTCGAAGGACTCGAAGCCTCAATGCAACCGGCAACGGAACGGCTGGGGTTGGCGGAATTTACCCGCGAAATTGCCGATAGCCTCCGCTTGCTATCGGTTCCCGCCCAACCGGGACGCGGGGGAGTGGAATTGCACGTTCCCCAATCGGTGGCAGGGACTCGATATGCCCATGTTTTCGTGTTGGGGATGGCGGAAGGAATGTTTCCCGCCCCTCTCGAAGACGATCCAGTGTTGGATTTCTTCACCCGCAAGCAACTGTGCCGTCAGGGGTTGACCCTGGAATCGATCGCCCAGGTGACTCGCCGGGAAGCCTTATCGTTTCGGTTCCTGTTGCCAGTAGCGACTCATACCCTAACCTTTTCCTATCCCCAACGGATGGGGAAAGCCGAAATGCTGCCGAGTCCGTACCTAACTCCATTGGCACTGCAATCCCAAACTCCGGAGGTGGCTTCGGCGAGTTTGGAGGAAGCCCGGAAAGTTGCGCTAGGGCAGTACGTTCGGGCTTCGGGGGCTTCGGAAGCAAGATGTTCTCATGTATCGAATGGTTCTATTCCCAATGATGCGTTGGATTTGAATAGGGATGGGGCGAATGGAAATGATTCTATTCCGAATGGAAAAGTTGCTGCCCTCAAAAATGGTCGTGGTAACGGTCATGTGAATGGCAATCAGAATGGCAATCCAAACAGCAATCTGAATACAATTGAAACGATCGCCGCTTCCCTGGACGATCCCCTTTTCTCCCATATCGTCGCGGCTTGGCAAATCGAGCAACATCGAGAAAGCGCCAATCCCCACGACGAATACGACGGGGCGATCGCGATCGAGATCGATCCGGCGAAGCGAGTCTTTAGCGCCTCTCAACTGACACAGTTAGGACAATGTGGGTTTAAGTGGTTTGCCGGACACCTGCTGCATTTAGATGAATTGGACGAAGCAGAAACCGAACTGAGCGGTAGAACGCGGGGACGACTCTATCACAAAACCCTAGAACTGGCGCTGCAAATGGCGCGGGGGAAGCCGGATTTGCGAGCGGGGATGCTCGAATCTTTGGACGCAGCGTTTGCCCAAGCGGAAGAGTCGGAACGGCTGGGGGAAGTTTCGGCATGGGAGGTGCGCCGTCCGGAACATCTCGATCGCCTGCGCCGAACCATCGCCCACGACAGTTTTTTACTCGATGGGGCTGAGGTACTGGCGACGGAGCGAACGTTTGTGGGAACCTGGTACGGTCTGAAGGTGGAAGGTACGGTCGATCGCATCGACGATACCCCCGACGGGTTGCATTTGGTGGAATACAAGAATATTTCCAGCAAACCCACCGCCGCCAAGGATGCCCAAGGGAAAGCCAAGTTAGAGATTCAGTTACCTCTCTACACCCAAGTCGCCGCCGAAGCTCTATTTCCCGATCGCCCCGTTGCCAAAGCCTATTACTATTCGATATCCAAACAAAAGGCGATCGATGTCAAAACCGACGATACCGAATTAGCTGAATTCGTCGATCGCATCAAAGGGCAACTGCGCCAGGGAGACTATCGCGTCGAACCAGATGTCGATGGTAAGGCGTGTAATTATTGCGCCCAAGATGTCGTCTGTCGCAAAGGACCGAGGTTACATCGGAAGCAGGTTTAGGAATGGGGTGTGGGGTGTGGGGTATGGGGAAAGACGCGGTGACACGGAGACGCGGTGATGGGGAGAGAATTAAAAATTAAAAATGGGGAGGTTGTAGGGGCACAAGCATTTGAGCAATAAATTCTGCAACAAACGAAACCTATAGCGCTTCTTGTGGTTTATTTACACTCTTGAAAAAATCCTTTTTTTCCATTCCCCGTTCCCCGTTCCCCGTTCCCCGTTCCCCATGACTGAAAATCTGTAATGAAAAGGGCGCGAACAGCTATAACATATCCAAATGCTTTACCCACCCGAGTGTAAGAAAGACACGAGCACACTTCGGATGGGGAGAAGGGGCATAGCTTCGCAACTGACCCATTGTCAATTGTCCATTGTCAATTGTCCATTGAAATCTGGTAGAGGAGAGCGAACGCATAGATATGCCAATGGCCCCAATAGCGGCACCAACGACACCGCCCAAAAGGCGATCGAACTTTCCATCCCCCGTTTCGCCATATCATCGCCGAGTAATGTGGGAAACAACAGACTCAGCATACAAAAATCCAAACTCATGACGTGGATGAACCGACGGGTTTGCCACTGAGTGACAAAATCCGCCCAATCAGCCCCCTGCAAGCCGTAGGCAATTATCGCGGCTGCCGCGACGGTGAGCACAATGCCTGTAATCCGAGAATCCCACAACCGGATCGATCGCGTTTTCTCGCCCGCAAATTCCCGATTCGGTTGCCGCAATCCCAAGTACGGCAACAGGGCAAATGCCCCCAAGCCAAAAGACCCCAGCACAAACGGCCACGCCCCGATTTTCTGTCCCCGTCCGTCAGCAAACAGCAAACTGGCATAAACCGCGGGCCAAATTCCCATCAGGTTGAATAGGGCAACGATGAGGGGATTGATGCCATCCCAATTACCGGCGGATAGGTTTTTTATCAGTTCCAACGTGTCGGGGCGATCGGGCGGTGCAAAAAGAAATGCATAACCGATAAATCCCAACCAAATTGAAAAAAAGATGATTTTTCTCAGCATTAATTTCAAAAGCAAATTTCAAGGGGCTACCCAGTCTTTCCCCACACCCTATACCCTACACCCCATCCCCATCCCCATCTTCTTCTCCTGCCATTTCTCGCTGTTGCAACAACGTCATCCCATAGGAAGTCCCTAAGCGAGTGGCCCCAGCTAGAATAAAATCCACGGCATCATCGTGGTTGCGGATGCCTCCGGAAGCCTTGAGTCCCGCCTGTCCTTTCGTCACAGAGGCGAGAAACTTCACATCTTCGATTGTCGCACCGCCATTCCAGCCAGTAGAGGTTTTAATAAATTGCACCCCCGCATCCAGACTCAGTTCTGCGGCGATGCGCTGTTCTTTAGGTGTGAGCAAGTTGGTTTCCAAAATTGCCTTCACCGGTTTTCCCGTCTCTTCGCAAATTTCCCCCAGTTCCCGGTGCACTTCATCAGTTTTGCCCATTTTCAACCAGGCTAGATTGATGACGACATCTAATTCTTGCGCGCCGTTTTCCACGGCTTCGCAGGCTTCGTAGAGTTTCGTGGCTGAGGTGGTTGCCCCGGTGGGAAAGCCGATAACGGTACAGACTTTGGGGGATTTCCCGTGGAGGAATTCGGCGGCGAGGCGCACGTAACTCGGATAAATGCAAACTGCCGCAAACCCAAATCGATCGGCTTCGGCACACCACTGTTCGACGTATTTGGGGGTTGCCATAGAGTTGAGGAGGGAGTGATCGATGTAGGGGGCGATGTCAATTTCGGGTCGAGTTTCCACGATATTGTTGGGAGAGGTGCGATCGGGCAATGAGATGCAATTCGATTGAGAGATATCGATCTCGCTCTCAAACGCAAGACTGCCTTATTTTATCGAGAAACGAGCCATTGAGAAACAGATAGGGCGCGGGCGAACGGATTGACAGTGAATCAAAAACCCCTAACAGACCTTCGATTGCGATCGTTATTCTTGAAAAAGACTTGACGTGCTTGAAATTTTTCAAGTTTGAATGGGATTTACAATCGAGCTTTTCGAGGTTCAATCTTTCGGCTCGATGATGCTTTTTTTGAATCGAAACAGACGTAAATATCTCACACCACACTTTCAATCGAGAAGTTTTGACCAACTTAACCTTCGAGTGAATAATTTCAACTATCGAATACCGACATTTAACTCTTCCAAAGACGAATGAAACAGCTTCCTCAGTCGCTTTAGCGCTCGAAAGCCTTGTTGTCTTAATGTTGCTGGATTCGTGGAGCAGTGCGCCCCATTTTCTAATCGCTTGCCAATTTCTTGCCAGGATAAATTATCTTGCCCATAGCGCAACTGTAAGATCTTTATATCTTTCTGTGCCATTTTAGACAAAGCCGATTTGAGTGCGATATAATTAGGGTCATCAGTCTGACAATCGTCTACATTAAATTGTGGCAAAACTGAGACAACAATTAAATCCACTTTGTGGGTCCAATTGCGCATTTTATTGCGTTCGCGAGAGCGTTCGTGAATGACATTAAATGCAGTAGACCGAATCCAAGCCAGTGGTTTTTGAATCGGAGTTCCAGAGTCAATGAGTTTGCACCCACGCACGTAAACGTCATTGAGAATTTCATCGGGTTCGTGATTCCACAAACGAAATTGCCGCAACCGTTGCTGAACGGACGTAAACACGGAATAAGCTTCGGGAGTGTTCGGCATCACGAGAGTCCGAAATTCTTCATCAAAGCGCTCGCGAGCCTGAGAATTATCTGGGGTTTTGGGTCAACCTCCTCAGGAAGCCGTGCCAGCCTTTGAAACGGCTAAAAACCGAAGCGATCGCTTTGGAGATGTGACTCGCCAACTTCAAAGCCGATTGCGAGAAGAAGGATTCTATCCCGGTCCAGTGGATGGGGTTTTGGGTCGGCGGACTCAAGAAGCCGTCCAAGCTTTTAAAACCGCAAAAGGAACCAGCGATGGCTCTGGGGAGGTGACTCAACTCTGCGTTGTGTTGGGGTTATCCTAAAGAGCGCGACTCAAAAAAGTCAAGTGCGGTACGAGGGTACCGTACTTGAGTGGGTTTGGGTTGATTTTGAGGCGTTTGAATGGACTTTGAGGAAGTTTGAGGGACTTTTCGAGCGATCGCTCGACTTGTTGGATGCCAACGCCAAACCTGTTTGCAAACCTTAAAAGAATGCGATCGTCTATCGATGTATTCTGGCGAGGGAAAATTCAGGTACGACCTTGACGCAACTCGATAGGTGTGTGCAATTAATAAGGAAAGGAAGGAACGAGTCGAGGGAATTCCCATTCGACTCAAAATTCCCCTGCCCGGAGATCGGCGATTCTTGTCGATTTTGCGCGATCGGGGATATGGTGAGATTACCTTCAGTGTCTAGAGGGCGATCGTCCCCACCCTTCCCCATCCGACTGTCCCGTTAGTGTCTTGGTCGAAGCGAACCGTCTCATGTCAACCCTGGTAATCGTTGAATCTCCTACCAAAGCCCGTACCATCCGCCAATACCTGCCAGCCACTCATCAGGTCGAAGCGTCCATGGGTCACGTGCGCGATCTCCCCCAATCGGCAAGCGAAATTCCCGCAGCGGTCAAAAAAGAAAAATGGGCCCAGCTGGGGGTAAACGTCGAGGCTGATTTCGAGCCGATTTACGTTGTCCCCAAGGATAAGAAAAAAGTTGTCAAGGCCCTCAAAGATGCCCTCAAAGAGTCAGACGAACTAGTACTGGCTACCGACGAAGACCGCGAAGGAGAAAGCATTAGCTGGCACTTGCTACAAGTCCTCAAGCCCAAAGTGCCCATCAAGCGGATGGTGTTTCACGAAATCACCGAAGAGGCAATTCAAGCGGCCCTCAACAACTGCCGCGACCTCGACGAACAACTCGTCCACGCCCAAGAAACCCGACGCATTTTAGACCGGCTGGTGGGGTATACCCTCTCTCCCCTGCTATGGAAGAAAGTTGCCCCCAAACTCTCTGCCGGTCGGGTACAATCGGTCTCCGTGCGCCTGCTGGTCATGCGCGAACGGGAACGCCGCGCCTTCCGCCAGGGTAGCTACTGGGATTTGAAAGCCAGCTTAGAGAAAGATTCGACTCCCTTTGAGACCAAGCTGGTTTCCGTGGGCGGGACGAAAGTGGCAACGGGGGCAGATTTCGACGAAGCCACTGGGAAAATCGCCGCCGGACGCAACGTCCTCCTCCTGAACGAGGAAGAAGCGCGTGCCCTCCAAGAACGCCTCACGGATAAAACCTGGACGGTTGCCAAACTCGACGAACGGGCTTCCAAGCGCCGACCCTCTCCCCCCTTCACCACCTCCACCTTGCAGCAAGAGGCGAACCGAAAACTGCGGCTGTCGGCGCGGGATACGATGCGCATCGCCCAGAACCTCTACGAAAATGGCTACATCACCTACATGCGGACGGATTCGGTGCATTTGTCTGGACAGGCGATCGCCGCGGCCCGCGAATGCGTCGAACGCAAGTACGGCACGGAATACCTTTCCCCCGAACCCCGCCAATATGCCACCAAAAGCAAAGGGGCCCAAGAAGCCCACGAAGCCATTCGTCCGGCAGGAAACCAGTTCCGCATCCCCAAAGAAACGGGACTTAAAGACCGGGAACTCGCCCTGTACGATCTGATTTGGAAGCGGACGGTGGCGTCGCAGATGGCCGATGCCCAACTTACCTTTATCAGCGTCGATTTGCAGGTGGAGGATGCCAAGTTCCGCACCAGTGGCAAGCGCATCGACTTCCCCGGCTTTTTCCGCGCCTACGTGGAGGGGTCCGACGATCCCGATGCCGCCCTGGAAAATAGCGAGGTACTGTTGCCCCGGCTGGCGGTGGGGGACAATCCCAACTGCACCGAAATCGTCCCCGTGGGTCACGAAACCCAGCCTCCAGCGCGGTATACAGAAGCCTCGCTGGTGAAAACCCTCGAAAGCGAAGGCATCGGCCGACCCAGTACCTACGCCAGCATCATCGGCACGATCGTCGATCGCGGTTACGCCCAGATGAACGGGAATGCCCTGGTGCCGACGTTTACCGCTTTTGCCGTCAGCGGCTTGTTGGAAAAACATTTCCCCGATTTAGTCGATCCGGGATTCACCGCCAAAATGGAAGCCACCCTCGATCGCATCTCCACTGGGGAAGCGGAATGGTTGCCCTATCTCAAAGGGTTTTACGCCGGAGACACCGGACTTGCCACCCAGGTGAAAGAACGGGAAAGCGAAATCGAACCGGCCGAAGCCAAAACCGTCGAACTCGAAAACTTACCGGTGAAAGTTCGCATCGGCAAGTTCGGACCGTACCTGGAAGTGGAAAACGACGGGGAGACGGTAACGGCGTCCATTCCCCACAACCTCACCCCGGCGGACTTGAATCCGGAACAGGTGGAAGTTCTACTCAAGCAAAAAACCGAAGGCCCCGAGAAAGTCGGGCTGCACCCGGAAACCGGAGAACCGATTTACATCCTCATCGGCAGCTACGGCCCCTACGTGCAGTTGGGGGAAAAAACCGAGGAGAATCCCAAACCCAAACGGGCATCGCTGCCCAAAGGGACGAATATGGAAGATGTCACCCTGGAGATGGCAGTGGGGTTGCTGTCGCTGCCTCGCCTGCTGGGGGTTCATCCGGAAACGGGGAACAAGATTCAGGCGAGTTTGGGACGCTTCGGACCTTACATCGTCCATAAAAAAGGCGGCGAAGAGGGCAAAGACGATTACCGTTCCCTCAAAGGAGACGACCACGTTCTCACCATCGAACTCGATCGGGCCTTGGCAATTCTCGCCGAACCGAAAAAGACGCGGGGACGGCGTGGGGGCACGAAAAAACCCTTGCGAGAACTGGGCAATCACCCCGAGGATAACGAAGCCATTAATATTTACGATGGTCCCTACGGTGCCTACATTAAGTACAAGAAAACCAATGCCAGCCTCCCTGAAGGGGAAACGGCAGAATCCGTGACGTTGGAGAAAGCGTTGGAGTTGTTGGCGGCGAAGTCATCCACCTCGAAGTCGAAGAAAACGACAACGAAGAAGTCTACGGCGAAGAAAACCACCGCCAAGAAAACCACCGCCAAGAAAACTACAGCGAAAAAGTCTACCGCCAAAAAAACCACCGCTAAGAAAACCACCGCTAAGAAAACAGCGGAGTCGTGATAATGGACAATTGACAATTCGTTAGTTGTTGTTATTCCTCCAATCTTCCGCATCCTTCCAGATTTACTGGGGATGCGGTTTTTTGGTGTTAAGAGTGAATGTGGGCGAGAAATCTTCAGCAAGCTTCCCTGTAGATCTTGACGAACCTAACCCACTGTTACGGCGAGATGCCATGTGGAGGCGTAAGTCCTGATAGAATAAGTGCGCGCTCGATTTTAAGTTAGCAATATTTATTTGAGCTGCCCTGCCAGCAGCCCCGCGCTCTGTTTGGCGGCGATGTAAGGAATCTTTGATTCCGCGCCGTGCCAAATGAGCGTCGGGATATTGGCAGGTCGGGTACAATACCCAAGGCAGGTAAAACCAATAAGTGCTAACTGCCGCCTGTCAACTCAAACAAATTCAATAAAAGAACCGGTGCGGAGGGGCATCCCGTGTCGTCAATAAAGCTTACCGAGTATCCGAACCGTTGGGTGGAGTTGGTAAGAAGCCCGCGCTCTCCCATCAGGGGAGCGTCGGGAGTATGTCACTTAGCGGTATTTCAGGGGAAATTGGCAAGGGATGTGAGTTGCGAAACTTTCCCTTGTTTCGATCGAGGTGCATCCTTTCACAACAAGACAAACCTTAATTGAGATCGGAACTCAACCCGTCCTCGATCGTTCTATTGTGGGTAGGCGATCGGCTAGTGTTCGAGGAGGTGCATCATGACCCCCACTCCCCCCACTCCCCCGGAATCTGAGTCAGGTTCTCCATCGACTATCGGTCGTCGCCTCCTCGATTTTGCCAAACGACCCGCTTCGATAATTGCCCTAGGTGTTGTCGGTTTGGCGGTTGGGGGCGGTTACGTTGCCATTCGACTGCTGGTTCCCCGCCTCGTTCCCGGTATCGTCGAGACGCAACTGGAAAATGTGCTGAATCGGGATGTAGAAATTGGGGCGATCGATCGATTTTCTTGGACGCTGACGGGGGTTCGGTTGGGGGAAACGACGATTTATCCGGGGGAGGAGGACGAACTCGAGGTTTCCGTTAAAGCGATCGAGGTGAACTATAACCCATTACCCCTGATTGGACGGAACTTACCCGTTCGGCTGACGCTGGTGGAACCAAAAATCTATGCGGCAGAGGATGAGGAGGGGAATTGGGTGAAGCTAGATTTGAACCTCCCCAAAAGCGATAAAGAACCCCCCATCACCCTAGAACCCGATATCCGAATTCGGGATGCCCAAGTGACGCTGCTGCCCTACGAGGCTACGACTCCGGTGACGATCGCCGCCGATGGATCGGTGCGGGTGCGCGATAAAATGACCCGAGGGCGGTACGATTTAACGGTGAATGTTGCCGATGGAGAAGTTGCCCTAGCGGGGGAAAGTCGCCTCGATACCGCCCAAACCAAAGCCGCAGTTCGCCTCAACAACATACAACTCGCCCAGTTGAGTCCGCTGCTGCCTCCGGATATTCCCGTTCGCATTGAAGATGGGGAAGTGGGGGGTAATCTGAATGTGGAATTGCCCAGCGTAGAAGAGTGGCAATCGTCCACCCTCCAAGGGGTTCTGCAACTACAAGATTTAGCCGCCGAAACTGATTTTATTACCCAACCCGTTACCGCCAACGGGTTGTTGCGTTTTGTGGAACAGCAGGTTCTCATCGACGAACTCCAGGCAGAGGCGGGGGAGGTTGCAGTGGATGTGGGGGGAACTGCCGATCTGGCGGAGGGGTTGGATGTCAATATAAATGTTTTGCCTTTCGATATCGCCCAGGCTGCGGAGTTGGTGGCGGTAGAACTGCCGATTGGTATTGCGGGAAGGGTGGAAGCCCAAGCCAAGATTGTCGGGGATATCGAGAATCCAGAAATTTCGGCTGCGGTTCGCGATCGAGATGAGATTGCCGTGGATGTGACGGAATACGCCCCAGTATCGGTGGCGGTGTTGGCAACCCAGGTGGATGTGGCGACGACGTTAAATGATGTTTTAGCGGTTGTCGAAGAGGAAGACTATACGGGAATTCAAGCGGATGCCGAGATTGAGTTGGGGGTGAATGAAGGGACGATCGATATTTCGACGGATGTGGAAGAAGGGGCAGTAGAAGTCGTTGTTGAATCGGGCGAACTTTCCCTCAATCCGATTTTAAATGACCTGGTGCCGGATGTTCCCGTGGCGTTGGCATTACTCGGGGCAAATGTTGTCGCGAGAACGGAAATTGACGAGATTCTCGCGGCGGTTTCAGATCGAGATTTTTCCGGGCTTCAGGCGGATGTGGATGTGACACTCGCCGCCAATGAAAATCCGATCGATGTCAGTGCCATTGTTGAGGAAGGAACGGTGGATGTTGCCGTGAATTCGGGATTTATCGAACTGGGCAATCTCCTAGATAACGTCTTACCAGATTTTCCCTTAAATCTTGCGGTGACGAGTACCGATATTAATGCAACCGGGGAGATTGAGGAAATCATCGGGGCGATCGAAACGCAAGATTTATCGGTTCTCGATGCTGATGTAAATGTGGGTTTGGTGGCGAATGAAGGGAACATCGATCTTGATGCTGTGGTCACAGAAGGGGCGGTTAATTTAGATGTAAATTCGAGTTCGATCGCCCTGAATAATATTATTAACTATTGGGTTCCCGATTTACCGATTTCCGCTACCCTTTTAGGGGCAAATATTAATGCGGCATCGGAAATTAACGAACTATTAGCAGCGGTTGAGACCCAAAACTTTTCCGGGATTAACGCTAACGCCAACGTCCAACTTGCCGCGAACGAAGGCAGTATCGATATCGAGACTCAAGTTCGTTCTGGAAATCTCGACACGACGATAAATTCCCGGCAAATTCAACTGAGTAACTTGGTGCCCGACTTGCCCGTTTCGGTGGCGTTGCAAGAGAGTCAAGTTGATATCGAAACGTCGATTTCTTCCCTACTTCTTGCGGCCAAAACTCAAGATTTAACCGGAATTCAAATCAACGCCGATACGCTGCTGGGGGTGAACGACGGAACGGTGAATGCCAACGCCCGCATCGATGGGGGGGCCGTGGACGTGATGGCTGATATTAGCGCCATCAACTTAGATAATCTAATACCAGATTTACCCGTCGCTGTGAACTTCCTCGGCGGTCGGGTAGATTTGAATAGTTCTGTGGATGCGATCGTCGCCGCAGCCCAAACCCAGGATATCACCGGACTCAACGCCAACGCCGACTTACAACTGGCCGTCAATGGCAGTGCCGTCAATGCCAACGCTCGCATCGATCGGGGTGGGGTGCAACTGGCTGCCGATACCGCCCCCATCGCCTTGAGTGCCTTCGTTCCCGACTTACCCGCCTCCGTAGCCCTGCTCGATTCCGACCTGCGCTTAGACAGCGATATCGGTACCTTAATCGCCGCCGCTCAGTCTCAGGACTTTTCTGGGGTAAATGCCGAAGCCGACCTGTTGCTGGGGGTTGCAGGGGGTCGTGTCGACGCGATCGCCCGCGTCAATTCCGGGGTTCTGGATATCTCCGCCGATACCACCGCCATTCCTCTGAGAAACCTCGTCCCCAGCTTACCCCTGGCGGCGACCCTTCTCGATTCCCAACTCAACGCCACCCTAGGGATTAACGCCCTAGTCGATGCCGCCCGAACCCAAAACTTTAATACCCTCAACCCCTCTGCCTCTGTGAACGCCCGCCTGGGGGTGGGTGGAGGCATCGTCGATACCACCGCAAATTTAGCAGGTGGGGGCTGGCAAACTTCGGTAACGGCCAACAACCTCAATCCCAGCCAAATCCTCCGCCAAGTTGCCGCCACCACCGGTAACAAACTCTCTCCCAAAGACGAACTGCCCCCCCTCAATGCCCAAATCGACCTCGCCGGCCCCTTAGAACCTCTCCTCGCCTTGGGGGCATCGCCGATTCCGGTTGCTGCCAATAATATCGCCGTCCAACTGGGGCAAGAAACCGTCAACCTCAACGGCGATCTGGTGTTGGCAAACCTCACCACCGCCCCGGATATCGGCAATTTAGACTTAGCGATCGCCGCCCGGTACAATACGGCCCGACTCCCCCTAACGCGCCTTATCCAACAAGCCAGCCTCGGGACAGTCTCCCTTCCCGACACTGCCCAGATTGGCGGCAGCGTCGATTTTGCCGGACGATTGCAAGGGCGAAACCTCCTCAGCAACCCCCTCGCCCCCGGTAATGTCAACCTCGTTGGCGATTTGCAACTGGCAAACCTGCGGCTGAACGAGATTACCTTCGATCCGGTTTTAGCCGGAGATGTGGTGGTGCGAACTGGAGACGAAATCGCCATCGACTTGCGGGGAAATCGCGATCGCATTGCCGCCCGCCTCGAACCCACCAATCGCCCCAACCTTCTTTCCCTCCCCTACCTCCCCGTCTCCTTCGATTTGCGACAAGGGGAAGGAACTCAAACCCCGATCGTCGCCACCGGACGGCGAAACGGGGATGTCCTAGATGTGAATCTAGAAAACTTTTCCGTCGCCCTACTCAATATCGCCCCCGCCACAGATTTAGGTATTCGCGGGGCGGTGACGGGGGACGTTTCCGGGGAAATCGCCCTCAATCTGTTTACCCTGGAAACGGCCGGTAGCGTTGCCATCGTCCAACCGGGATTGGGTTACTTACAAGCTGATGCCTTTACCGGGAACTTCGCCTACACCCACGGTAGCGCCCGCCTCAACGATGCCGTCTTGCAAATCGGCGATAGTCGCTACGACGTAGAAGCGGGTATCGACATCGATCTCGATCGCCTCCTCGCCGGGGACTACAACCTCGCCGCCAGTCCCATCTACGGTCGGGTAAACGTAAATGAGGGCTACATCCAAGACCTGATCGCCCTGGGGAACTGGTTCGATATCCAAGACATCATTCAACGGGGTGGCATCGGTTCCCCCAATCTCAGTATCGGGGAATTAGATTTACCCTCAGTCGGTTTGCCCGAACGTTCCCTCATCGCCCAACTCAACCTCTTCGCTGCCATCAACGCCCGCCTCCAGGAACGGGCGGCTGAACTCCTCGCCGTCGGGCCGCCCACCCAACTCGATATTACCGGCAGTTACACCGCCAATTTGGAAGTGGGAGGAACCATCGGCAACCCCTCGGGGAACTTCGCCTTCGATGCGGTCGATTGGTTGTGGCAGCCGCAACCCGAGTTTTTAGCGATTAACGATCGCCTGGGATTAACTATCGAACAAGGACGGACGATTCAAATCGATCGCATTGTTGCCCGAGGCAACCTAGAAGACGGGCAACTCACCATCGAACCGGCGCAGTTGCAAATCGAAGATGCGATCGCCTCTCTCACCGCCCAAGCTTCTACCACAGCAGTATCTGGGGAGGTAAAAGTGGAAAATCTCTCCCTCGATACCATCGGCAACTTCGTCCAAATTCCCCCAGATGTCGCCGGAACGATCGAAGTCGGGGCAACCTTTGGCGGCAGTCCGGAAAATCTCCCCGCCAACTTGGAACTCAACGGGCAAGTGGCGATCGAAAATCCCAGTTGGAAAGGTCAACCCCTCGATACCCTCGTGGCCCAGTTCGGTTACGACGATGCGTTATTTCGCTTGGCAACCCCCGAACCCTCCTACCTGGATGTCACCGCCGAGTTCCCCTATCCCACCACCCCAGATAACAATTCGATTGCTTTGAACGTTAAGGTTTCCACCGAAGCGACGGAACTCCTCCCCGTCTTCACCAACGGACAAGCTGAGTGGGTTGGAGGGGATATGGCGTTGAATTTCAGTACCTCCGGAGAGTGGGATTCCAACACCGAAAACCCATCGGTATTACTCCCGGTGCTGCTGGGCAACGCCCGAGGTAACATTACCCTGGAGAAAGCCACCCTCAAAACCGCCGCCTTGGAAGAAACCCTCACCCTCAACGGCGAACTGGAGTTCGATCCCTTCGCCATCACCGCTAACGACATCCTGGGCGAGTTTGGCGGCAGTACCCTTTCGATCGCCGGAACCCTACCTACCTTCGTTCCGAAAAACGATATCGAACCCTTTACCATCACCCTCAATGAAGGGGAACTCTCCCTAGACGGTCTATTTGAAGGAGAAGTCGATGGCAAGGTGATTCTGACCGGTGCGGCCCTGGCTCCCGTCATTTCCGGAAACGTGCGGGTAGCCGAGGGTAAATTTACCGTTCCCGTGGTAGGTGGTGGGGGCGGAAACTCTACCAACACCGAACTTGTGGCCCGTTCCGAGTTCGAGACGGCGTTGGAGTCCGATGCCGACGATACCTTGCCCGTCATCCCCACCTTCGATAATTTCCAGGTCGAAATCGGCGAAGGATTCCGCATCGAACGATCGCCAATTCTCGATGTCCGCATTGACGGGAATCTCGCCCTGAATGGCAGCGTTTTCAACACGCAACTGGAGGGATTGGAACCCGACGGTACGATTAACGTCACCCGCGGGGTTATCACCATTCCCCTCTCTCAAACCTTGCTGCTGTCGGGTCAGGGCAACCAGGGACGATTCTTCATCGTTCGCGGCAGGCCCCAGCAGGTGGTCTTTCTGCCGGAACGGGGACTGCTCGATCCCTACATCAATTTGGAGTTGGGAACCCTGGTGTTTGAAGACCGGCGCAATGTTCTGCGCGATCGCACCGAACGGGAAATTCCCGACCCCGACCTGGTTATCAGCCGCCGTCCGGAACAGATTAACGTCCGCATCGACATTGATGGGTACGCCCAAGAAATCGTCTCCTCTCTGCAAAATCGCGGCATCGACGACGATTTACCTCCCTCGGTCACCATTACCAGTACCCCTGAACGCAGCAAAGCCCAAATCGTGCGCTTAATGACTGGGGGTATCATCACTGGTATTGAGGAAATTGCCAGTCTGCAAGGGGAGGAACTGTTGCAGTTTGCCCTGCTGCGATTTGTCGTGCAACCCGTCGCCGACGATATTATCTTCCAGATTGAAGATTTTGCATCCAGTGCCGGGAAAAAAGTGGGGTTGCGAGACTTGCGCGTTTTCCCGATCGGTCAAATTGAAGCGGTTTATGATATCGATGACGATTCCTATCTAACAACCACCTACGATTATGAGTTTGGGGATGTTCGGGTGGAGTACAATTTAAGGTTTTAAATCTCCGATCGATACCTTAAGATTTCGACCCAAACCCGATGACTGAAATCTTCTAGACTTATACTCCCAAAATTGCCAGTCTAGCGATGGATCGCATTGACCGGACTCAAGATAGACTGTAGTGCAATGCGGCAGAAATAACTACCCAGCTCTCAACCGTTGAAAGCTATACACAGTAAAAAGTTTTCATTTTTCATTTTGCGAAAAGTGAGCGGTGTCAGTTTCTGTCCCGTTCAACTTTTCAAGACGCATTTTTAATTCTGCATAGCAGCAGTAGCGGCTTGAAGAGCAATGTTTGTACACACGCATTTTTTTCCTTCAAAAATACCAAGGATTGCTCAAGCTGATTCGCTCATCTTTTGGTAATCGTTCTAAAATCAATTGCTTTACAAACATTTTGATTCATATCATACTCCCTTATACAATTAATTTTGTATGTGAGAAGACTTTTAGGTTAGTTGAGATTAATTAAAGGTTGACAATTAGAGATTCAATTGCAAAACTCTGCCTCTAATTTAATATAAGGAAACTTTACCTCAAACCAATCCTTCCAAATCCGTTCTGCCTCCTCGCTCGCGAGAACGGAATTCACAAACTCTTCCCAATCCTCATCCCCTTCCGGCAAAATCATCCCGTAATACTCGCAACTCAGCGGTTTTAAGGGAACCAATTGATAGAGATTCAGCGGTAAACCTCGGGTGACAATTTCCCCAATCAGTAAAATACCATCGCTAGCAAACGCATCAATTCGATCTTCTAAGGCTTCAATTGCTCTAAATTTTCCCGTATTCCCATAAAAAGATTGAAGCGTTGTTTGAGGATAGCGTTCCCGAACAAATGTTTCCGTCGTCGTCCCTTGTAAAACACCAACAGTCACCTCATCTAAACTGCCTTGATAATCTAGATTACTGCGACGGTTGGTTTTAATCAGAAAATGGGTTCCGGAAATAAAAAAAGGCTGGGAAAAAATAAATTTTTCAGGATCGTCACGCACGGAATTCGGTCCGCATTCGAGGTGAACCGTGCCATCAGCCACTAATTCAAAGCGATTTGTTAAGGTAGACGTATAAATATCGACAATAATTTCGTAGGGGATTTCTAACTCATCCTGAAGCTTTTGTTTGAGGGCAGCGATCGCATCGACACAATACCCCGTCAGCATGCCCTCACCATTTCGATAGCTGATGGGGGGCGCATCTTGCCGCAAACCAACTTTGAGAACGCCCGTCTCTTTAATTTCTTCTAAAATTGAAGTAGCAAGAAGGGGTTGTAAATTCGCGAACAGCGAGAGCGACAAAACAATTGGAAAACTTTTTAAAAGACTTCTCAACATATTTTCCAACAATGGGTGTTTTAAAACTCGATCGAACCCACAGATATAGCAACTATAGCAACTGGCATATTGAGGAATTCAAAATGATGTATACCTTTTTTATCTCGATTCTTAGCTATCACTTATGACTTATGACTTCCCAAAGCCTCCATTCCCGTATCCAGTGTTTCGTAAGTCTCGAAAAACGCCAAGAATCCCGTCACTTCCATCGTTTCTCGAATCTCCTCCACCAGTCCAACGAGTACCACTTGGCCGTCATCTTCTCCCACTTGTCGGTAGAGATGCAGCAACATCCGCAAACCCGCACTGGACATATAGGGCACTTGGGCCATGTTCAACAGTACCTTACCGGATATTTTCGCCATCGGTAATATTCGTTCTTGAACCTGGGGGGCCGTATTGGCATCGAGGTCGCCAATGAGATTGACTAGGGTGATGTCTTCGAGGGTTTCGATCTGAATGTTCATATTGAAGCGCTAAAGTAGAGTCTTATCGTCCCCTCACCCCGGGTGCTAACGAGTGAATTAATTTCCGCTAATATGGACGACGAGTTCTCGGTGGTGACGGTGCTGACGGTGTTCCCAAATGTAGATACCCTGCCAAGTTCCCAATACCAAACGACCGCGCGAAATGGGGATTTGCTCTGAAGTATGGGTAAGTGCGGTACGGATGTGAGCGGGCATATCGTCAGGCCCTTCCGCACTGTGGATATAGTAACCACTTTCGGGGACGAGTTTGGCAAAAAAGTTTTCTAAATCGACTAAAACGTCAGGGTCGGCATTTTCTTGAATGACTAGGCTGGCAGAAGTATGGCGCAAAAACAAGGTACACAACCCCGTTTGGATGCCGGCTTCGCTGACAGTCGCCTCGATTTGGCGGGTAACGCGGGTGAGGGATTTGCCGCTGGTGTGAATTCTCAGAGTTTGCTGGTAGTGATTCACGATCGGGGGAAGTGGAGTGTCGATAATTAATGTACCAGTCGATCGTCTTTTCATTCCCAGTTCAATGCAAAATTCCGGTGGCAAAGTGCGATCGTCTCGATCGAAAACCCAATTTGATAGCAGTCGCCACATTGGGTGCGGACAGCTCAAATTCACACCAGTATCTCTATCCCCCCTGCGGTCGGCGTTCCCTTGCTAGTTCGCAGGGCAAACGCATCTTAACCAGTCATTCCCATCGCGATCGCCCCGTCAGACAGACACACGATCGCACCTTCGTCACCGGCTCATGAATCATCCAGGTTAACCTCAGTTCGGGTTAAGGATACTTGAAAGTCCAGGATGTGATGTGGATTCGAGTCATGAGTAGAAGAACCTCTCACCCCGCTGGCTCTAATCGACTCTAAGCACAAGCTCAAGCAGGAAACTTTACCCCCTACACCCCACACCCTACACCCCACCCCCAACCGACACTTTTTATCCCGAACTGACGTAGGTTAAGATGCGTTTGCCCTGAGTGTATCGGTTGAGAGGTTATTTATAACGTAAATCTTAAGCTCATGTAGGGTAGCCAGCGATATGACCTTAGCGCAGCTGCCCCCAAAAAGCTAGAATATGCTTCGCGAACCCATGAGTAGATCCCCTAATTCAATCGTCAATCCGCCCTCGAGCGCCGTATTTTCGTGAGATAAATTGCTCTTAATATTCCCTCGATCGATGGTTTGGGAATGTGGTGCATATTGCCAGAGGAGAGAAACAAAGCAGGCAGAATGGGAACAGTATTCAACCCGATCGTAAGGAGTCAGGGAATAAATTTCGCTTACTCTCGATTCAAGGGTTTGATATCTAAAGATCTAGCTTGAAGTTCAGATAAAAGTTATTTTATAATATTTCATTAGAAATAAAAAAAAATTTAAATTTATTTGTTATCTCTGATACTTTTTTTGAATTAAATAACAGAAACTTTAGAGTCGATCGGTAAATTATAAAATACAATCTAAAAATTTAGGCTCGCTCTTCGGCTAGGCAGAAGAGGTTCGAGCGCTTAGCTGAGTTTGCCAAATAACTTTTATGTGGGAAATCCTGACCGAGCGACTTGATTTCGTCGGGTCTAGTCAGCCCGGTAGCAATTACTTCGGGTTGATATCCGCGAACCAACTGTACGGGATGAGCAACCTTCTAATCGCGATCGCGGACTTTGCGATTGTGGTCATGCTCGTCTACTTCGTCCGCAAGCACCCGAAACTTGAATTTCCTAAGGCGATCGTTGCCTTCGCCGTCGTAGTTCTCTTGTGCGGAGGAGAACACCTGCTCGACATCGTATCTCTATGGTCTCCAACCCACTGGCTTTGGGGTCTCGAGCGCAGTATGACGGTTTTGGTCTCCTGGTATAGCGCCATTGCCCTGTTTCGCTTACTGCCGTATCTTGTAGACCTACAAACTCCCGAACAGCTAGAAGCAGCAAATCAAGCGCTCGCCGGGGAAGTGACCGAACGCCAAAATGCCGAAGCCGAGTTGCGCCGCGCCAACGAAGAACTCGACGATCGCGTTCGCCAGCGCACGATCCAATTAGAGTGGGCCAATGCCGACCTCGAGCGGGAAATCTTGCGCCGCCAGGAGGTGGAGTCGGTCTTGCGAAAGAGTGAAGGTCGCTTGAAAACCCAGCAAGCGGGATTACTTGCCCTGGTACAAATCCAAAAACGTTACGAAGGCAACTTTGGGGAGATGCTGCGGGAAATCACCCAACTGGCAACCCAAATCCTCGATGTGGAACGGGCGAGCATTTGGTTTTTCGAGGACGATCGCACGATTCTTCAGTGTGCCAACTTATACGAACGGACAACCGAGAAACACACTCAGGGGATGCAACTGCATCGCGATCGCTATTCGACCTATTTTCAGGCATTAGAAACCGAAGGCGCGATCGTTGCCAATCACTCCAGTTCCGATCCGCGAACGGCCGAGTTGTGCCAAGCCGAGCTCACACCGTTTTCGATCGCTTCGATGCTCGATGCCCCCATCCACCTCCAAGGGCAAACCATTGGCGTTATCTGCCTCGAACACACCCACACCCCCCGAATCTGGTCTCTCGAAGAACAGAATTTTGCCACCTCTCTTGCCTATACCTGCGCCCTGGCCGTGGAGTCGCGCGATCGCCTCCAGGCAGAAGTCGCCCTGCGCCAGAACGAACAACACCTGCAAGAGATTCTCGAAGAAATGCCGGTAATGCTCGATGCGATCGCTGCCAACGGAGAAATTGTCCTCTGGAACCGGGAGTGCGAGCGGGTTACCGGATATGCCGCCGAAGAAATCGTCGGCAATCCCGATGCCTTCAACCTTCTCTATCCCGATCCCGCCTACCGGCAACAGATGATAGCCGCGTGGCAAGTGCGGGGCAACAACTATCGCAATTGGGAATGGGACATTACCTGCAAAGACGGCAAGACTCAAACCGTCGCCTGGTCGAATATTTCCGATCGCTTTCCCATTTCCGGTTGGGATTCTTGGGGAATTGGGGTGAACGTGAGCGATCGCAAACAGTTAGAAGCGTACCTGAGAAAAATCGCCCGACGGGAACGCGCCAATGCCGAAAAAGTCCGGGCAATGCTCGAGCGCAGCCGAGAGCAAGCCGCTCAACTGAGTCTCGCCAAAGAAGCGGCTGATGCGGCCAACCGAGCCAAAAGCGAATTCCTCGCCAACATGAGCCACGAATTGCGGACTCCCCTCAACGCCATTCTCGGCTTCAGCCAACTGATGAATCGCGATACCTCCCTCCCCAAAGAGTATCAGGAGTATTTAAGCACCATCGATCGCAGCGGCGAACATCTCCTGGCCTTAATCAACGACATTCTGGATATGTCGAAAATCGAGGCCGGACGAGTCACCCTCAACGAAGATAGCTTCGATTTGTACGAGCTGCTCGATAGCCTCGAAGAACTGTTGCAAGTGCGATCGAGATCCAAAGGGTTGCAACTGGTTTTCGATCGAACCTCCGACGTTCCCCGGTACGTTCGCGCCGATGAAGCCAAATTGCGTCAGGTCTTAATCAACCTGCTCGGCAATGGGATTAAATTCACCGCCACCGGAACCGTCAGCTTGCGGGTTTTTGCCATTGAGTCTCCCGAAGAAGAAGAAATGGCACCGGATTCTCCCCCCCGCTTATGGCTGCAATTTGAAGTCGAAGATACCGGCTCCGGCATTTCCCCCGAAGAGCGCGATCGATTATTTGAACCCTTCGCTCAAACCGCATCGGGTTTGCGGATGCGCCAGGGAACGGGTTTGGGATTGCCCATCGCCCGCAAATTCGTCGAACTGATGGGGGGAGAGATGACCGTCGAGAGCGAAGTGAATTGCGGATCGCGATTTTCCTTCACGCTCGCTCTCACACCGGTGATGCAAAATGCCATCGAACCCACCCAACCCCTCGATTGTCGTAAAGTCATCGGCTTAGCATCCCCTCATGAGGGCTATCGGATCTTGGTGGTTGAAGATCGGTGGGAAAACCGCCAGCTGCTCGTGAAACTGCTAAGTTCTGTGGGGTTTGACGTGCGAGAAGCCACCAACGGTCGAGAAGCGATCGAAATTTGGGAACATTGGCAGCCACACCTGATTTGGATGGATATGCGCATGCCGGTGATGAACGGCTACGAAGCCACCCGCGAGATTAAAGCCAGAGAAGAAGAGCAACGATCCTCCGATGGCGAGACTCCCGCAGATGGGCAAAAGGGCGATCGCGCGCCAACGGTGATTCTTGCTTTAACGGCGAGTGCCTTTGAAGAAGACCGCCAGAAAATCTTAAAAATCGGCTGCGATGACTTCGTGCGCAAGCCCTTTCGCACCGAAGAACTCTTCGCGAAAATGAGGCAATACCTGGGAGTGGAATACATTTACGAAGTCCAAGAACTCACCACTTCTAGCCAAAATCCAACCGACCAACTCACCTTCGATCGTCTCAAAGCGGAAATGACCACGATGTCGATATCGTGGCTGGAGCCATTTCACCACGCTGCATTGCAATGTAGCGATCTGCTGATTTTCGAGCTACTCGAACAACTGCCTCCAGAACGAGTTTCTGTCGCGGAGGCGATAATAGAGCTAGTGGAAAATTTCCAGTTTGATGTGGCGATCGAGCTGGCAACATTTGGTCTGCAGAACCAGACAGATGACCGACAGCCCGGATAAGCTTGTCGTTCCGATTGTCTGTTCCCGTTACCCGAAACTGCCCGAACGTTTTTCGATCGCAGGTCGCGCTCATTTATCGATACCAGCAAGAGTACGAGAATTCTTTCCCGGCTATTGAGTTTTGACGAGATCGCCTACAGTAAGCTGCATGCCAACTTCAGAATTTTACCGAATTCGCTCGAACGGCTCTCAAATCTATGACCTCCAATCAACCCGATATTTTAATTGTTGACGATACCCTCGACAATATCCGCTTTCTATCGAAAATGTTGCTAGAGCGCGGGTATAACGTCCGCAAAGCAATTAGCGGAACCATGGCAATGACGGCCGTGAATGCAGTCTTGCCCGATCTGATTTTACTCGATATTAATATGCCGGATATGAACGGATATGAGGTTTGCGAAAAGCTAAAATCCGATCCAAAAACTCGTGGGGTTCCCATCATTTTTTTAAGTGCTTTAGATGATGTATCCGATAAAGTTAAAGCCTTTCAAGCCGGCGGAGTTGATTATATGAGCAAACCTTTTCAGTTTGAAGAAGTTTTAGCGAGGATTGAAAATCAACTCACCATTCAACGGTTGCAAGCACAATTACAAGCCAAAAATACCAAACTGCAAACGACCGTAGAAAATTTGCAAACCACCCAAGAGAAACTCATTCAGAAAGAAAAAGCGATCGCCATCGGACAACTCGTGGCTGGAGTGGCTCACGAAATTAATAATCCCGTCAGCTTTATTTACAGTAATCTCGTTCCGGCGCGAGAATACATTCAAGACTTACTCGAGTTAATCGAACTCTACCAGGAAGAATATCCCGAACCCACCCCAAAGCTTCGCGAGAGAATGGATGAAATTGACCTCGATTTTCTCGATTCCGACTTGCAAAAACTGTTAGACTCGATGCAGTCGGGAGCCGATCGCATTCGGACGATCGTATTGGGATTGCGCCTGTTTTCCCGATTGGACGAAGCCGACATCAAAGCGGTTAATTTGCACGAAGGTCTCGACAGTACTTTGATGCTCCTGCAACATCGCCTCGAATCCGAAGATAATCGTCCGAACATTAAAATTCTCAAAGACTACGGCGATTTACCGCGCGTCACTTGCCATGCCAGACGGCTGAATCAAGTCTTTTTAAATCTTCTCAATAATGCCATCGATGCGATCGAACAGAAGATGAAAGAAACTCCCGCTTTGAGCCACCCGCAAATTCAGATTCGCACTCAAGCCATCGGTGAGAATCGAGTTGCCATCGCGATCGTTGATAATGGCAAAGGGATTCCCGAGGAAGAGCGCTCTCGATTGTTCGACCCTTTCCACACGACCAAACCCGTCGGAAAAGGGGTCGGATTGGGTTTATCGAGCAGCTATCAAGTCATCGTCGAGCAACATCACGGCAAACTAACCTATAACTCGTCGCCGGAAACGGGATCGGAGTTCGTGTTCGAGATTCCCATTGAGCCTTCGAGTGTCTCGATGTATCGCAATTCGTGACGGGAATGGGGGAGCTGACAAGGAATGATTTTGAACTTTCAAATGGATTGGAGCCGGAGAAGTGGGGGGAAGAGCATCGCTACTGACCCATAATTGTCTATTGTCCATTCTCCATTACCCACAAATGCTCAGCCGGACAGAGATTGGGTTAAAATACATAATCTCGATCGTTCTTAGGTGATTTTATGCCCCCAACCTGGCCGCGCAAACCCGATCGAAGCGATCCGGAGTTCCGACGCTTCGGAGACCGCGTCAACTATGCATTTCACGTTGCCGTCTTCTGTGCTGGGAACTCTGGTTTGTGGTTTATCTATAATCTGTATCGATTGGATGGGTCTTGGGCCATCTGGACGACCGGAATTTGGACGGGGGTGCTGTTACTTCATACCCTTTACGTATTTGCGATCGCCGATTATTCCGCCGAAAGTTAGTAACTGTCGTAGCTTGGCGTGCAATGAGATGACGAGGTAGATTCGGTGGAAATCTCAGTAGACCAGCTCTGGCGTCGGGTTCTAGAGCGTTTAGAAGTACAGCTTAACCGACCCACATTTGAAACCTGGATTAAAACGGCCAGCGCCGAATCTTTGGACGCGCATCGTTTGGTGATTCGGACGCCTAACCCCTTTGCGCGCAATTGGCTGCAAAAGTACTATCTCAAAACCATTGCCGATGTCGTGGCTGAGATTCTCGGCTATGAGGTGGAAATTCAGTTGAGTACGGCGCAAGGGGATGTTGTTACCAACAGTGCGGAAGCAGAAATGCTCTGGCCGCCACCCGAGGAAAAAAAACCCACTCGTCACCTGCACGCCAAACCCCCGCAACTCAATCCCAAATACTTGTTTTCCCGGTTCGTCGTCGGATCGAACAATCGCATGGCCCATGCGGCGTCTCTGGCAGTTGCTGAATCTCCCGGTCGCGAATTCAATCCGTTGTTTCTCTGCGGTGGGGTGGGGTTGGGAAAAACCCATTTAATGCAAGCCATCGGTCACTATCGCCTGGAAATTGATGGGGATGCGAGAATTTTTTACGTGTCGACAGAGCGGTTTACCAATGACTTGATTTCGGCAATTCGTCGAGATAGCATGCAGAGTTTTCGCGACCATTACCGAGCTGCAGACGTACTTTTAATTGATGATATTCAGTTTATCGAAGGGAAAGAATACACGCAAGAAGAATTTTTTCATACGTTTAATACGTTGCACGAAGCGGGCAAGCAAGTGGTTTTGGCCTCAGATCGCCCGCCCGATCGCATTCCTCGATTGCAAGAGCGCCTTTGTTCCCGGTTTTCCATGGGGTTAATTGCCGATATTCAAGCTCCAGATTTAGAAACCCGAATGGCTATTTTGCAAAAGAAAGCCGAATACGAAAATATGCGTTTGCCCCGAGAGGCGATCGAATATATTGCCGCCAGTTATACGTCGAATATTCGCGAGTTGGAAGGGGCACTTATTCGGGCGGTGGCGTATATTTCCATCTCTGGATTGCCGATGACAGTAGAAAATATCGCCCCGGTTCTCAATCCTCGAACCGAGAAAATTGAAGCCTCTCCCGAAGCCATTTTGCAAGCGGCAACGGAAACCTTTAATATCTCGATCGAGGATTTGAAAAGTAACTCTCGCCGTCGGGAAATCAGCCAAGCGCGGCAAGTTGCGATGTATTTAATGCGTCAATATACCGATTTGAGTTTGCCCAAAATTGGCGAAATTTTTGGCGGCAAAGACCACACGACGGTGATGTATAGTTGCGAAAAAATTGCCCAACTGAGAAATACCGATCCCAAGCTCAAACAGACTCTCGATCGTCTTAGCGATCGGATTCAGCTTTCTGATAGTTAACGTCAGTTTAGGATCGGAGAGTTTCTGGCGAGGATGGAGAACCGGGAATGGGGGAAATTTTTAATTGAATTTTTATAGCAGTCGCCACTCAAGTTAGGACACCAGAATACTGAGGATGTATTTTCCCTCTCTGTTCCCTCTGCTCCCTCTGCCTCTCCTGCCCCATTCACTCTAGTTCCATTTTCGCAAAGTAGTCTTGCAGCAGCTTGTGCATAAACCGATAGCGACCGCCGATCCGTTGCAGCAGCAGGCGTTCGGTGCAGTAGTTCAGGAGCAGGTCGAAGCGGAGGGGGACGTAGCGGTTCCAGGCGAGGACGAGGCGCAGGGCGATGTGTTTGATGAGGGCATCTGCGCCACCTAAAGTGAATCCAGCCAAGATGATAAATATTGCAGAAAATAATATTGCGCAAATAATCCCGCGACTCAGATCGGGATCGAGAAGCGTGAGGGAGAAAAGGAACTCTAAAAGGAATTTGAGAGGAAATACGGCGATGGCGGCAATTGTGACTATAATTGCCATATTTTGCTGTGAATTTTTTATACCTTGATTGGGGGTTATTTTCGTTTGTATTTCAACTTGACCTACCTCTTGACCTACCTCAATTAGAACCCAAGTTATACTCATGGTGAGACCAAAGGTTAGAGCTCCAATGAGACCAAGATATAGACTACCAATGAGAGCTCCAATGAGACATATAAAGGGACCTGGAAAGAGAAATATAATTAACTCATTAATTATATTTTTTCTAATTATTTTTATTATTTTTTTTGCACTTAAGTAGGTAGGTGTGGAAATCTAAAGGTAGATAAAGGAATGTAAAGTAATTAGCCAGAATTGAATCGGAACCGCTCAACCCGACACCCACTCGCGTGTAACCTCGCATCCACCCCATCCATCACTGCATAGGCTAAATCCAGTTCATCGGAGAACATCCGTCCGGCAATTTCTTCTTCTTTGAGGTGTTGCCACTCCAACTCAATTGGATTCATCTCGGAGCAATATTTAGCAAAGAAGAAGATGTATAACCCACTCGCCTCCCACTCGAGCATTTTCTCTTTGACGGCATTACTCGTATGGATTGGGCCACAATCGACAGCAATCACCCGAATTCGTCCCTCACGCTCAAACTCAGAGGCGGCAAGTGCTGCTTGAGCGTCCATCATCCGGATATAGCTGTGAGCGGATATTCCCCCAATGGCGAGACCATAATCAAAGCGCACCCCCGGTTGCCAGATTCCTAAAATACTCACCCGACGACCACGACGGCGAGTCTGTTCGAGTCGCTTCTGCTCCCCTTGGAAATAGTAGCTATAGCTCACTTGACTCCACTGGGAAAACCCAGACTCATCAAGATACAGCAGATCGATTTCACCAGTGGCGGCGGCCCATTGGAGCATTTCTAGCTCCGCTT
>NZ_JBRJXU010000020.1:0-22537 GCF_057467645.1 Zarconia sp. | reverse complement strand
GGGAACGGGGAATGGGGAATAGGGAATAGGGAATAGGGAATAGGGAATAACGCCATGTGCAACTTGTACGAGCCAAAACCTGACAACACGGGGGGAAAGGGGAAGGGGGAAGGGGAAAAGGGGGATGTTTCGACTCGCTCACCATCCTTTCGATCGCCTAAAGTTGCACACCGCGTGAATCGAAAAAATCTATGTCTTCAATCGTGTAAATCAACTGCAGGGGGAAGCAAAGCGGAGGGGTTGCGCTATACATCTGTGTGCGAGCCAATTCTCACTCCATTTCTTCAAGATAAAACTCAAACCGTTCTTTGAGCTTCACAACGCTCAAGTCCTGGGTCCAATACTCCACCAAAGCGTGTCCGAACGCCCAGGCATTACGATCGGGAGAACCGGGATTCTCCAGCAGCAGCGGCCAGATAACGAGCAAATCGAAGTTCGCCGGACTGGCATCCTCCGGACTCAACAAGCAGAATAAATCGTAGGCCATCTGCAACTTGCCAATAACCAAGGGGAGTTGTTCTACCGGGATTTTTGCCGCCAGTATCTTCGCCAGGGCCGGCGATCCGGTGGAGAGGGTGGAGAGAAAACCGAGGATGGGACTTTTGAGGAGATTCGTCAAACCTTGGGTGGTGGTCATTTGCGCCGTGTAGCGATCGATAATTTTTGCCGCCGCCACCACTTGACTTTGACGATCGCGCAGAAATCGGGCCAGACGCACTTGTTTTGCCGGATCGATGGTTTCCACCAATGCCAGAGAAAGGGTGTCGGCATTCCAGGAAGTCCGATCGGTTTGGCGATCGCCGGTAACAATTGGTAAAACACGATCGCAGAATGCTGCCAACCGTTCGCCGCGATATTCGGTGGCTTCCCGAATCGCCTTTTCCTTGGGTCGATCGCCTTCCATCCAGTCGTAAGGAGGGTTCCACTCCCGAACCGGACGCAAGCGATCGACTTGGGTGACAATGGCAAAAGTGGGTAAATCCTCCCGTTCGGCTTTGAGTTCTTCGAGGAAGTCCACATCCATTTGCAATGCCGGATCGAGGGCAGGGGTCACCAGAAGTACCAAGTCGGTATTAACGGCAGCATCGAGAACCCATTCGCGCAAATCGGTCCGTTTGGCTTGTTCGTAACCGGGGGTATCCTGCAGGTTGAGAGTTTCTCCCGAGGAAGTGCGCCAGCGATAGTTTTGAATGCGATCGGTACTGGGCAAAACGTCGACTTCTGCGCGATCGGCGTTAAACAGGGTGTTAATCAGGCTGCTTTTCCCAGCCCCGGTGCGTCCTACCAAGAGAATATTGACGGGCTTTTTCTCCACCGTTTCAGCTGGTTCGGCGCGATCGAGAATCTCTTGCAGGGTTTGGGTTTTTGCTTCCGGGAGTTCAGGCTGGGGAAGGGCAAAATCTGCCGGTAGCGTCGTGCCTCCGTAGAGAGCTGCGGCTTGTTGCGCTAGGTTTCTCAAGGCGACTTCTCGCAGCAGTTGGCTGAAGTTGACCAGTAATTCTTGATTGGCGCGATCGACCGATCCCTTACTTGCCGTCCTGGCAGCGGCAGCGGCTGGATTGAGTATCCACCCGGCCCAATTCCAGATTTTCCACAGTTTGCGGGCGGAGGGTTCGAGTTTGCGGTAGATTTGGTAGGCTTCGTAAGCCTGTCCCACGGAAACTTGACCCAACGCTGGGGAGAGTTTCTGCATCCACCGATCCATGTCATCCACCGTTCCCCGCATCAATCCGTAGGCTTGGGGGATGTAGATATTGAGCAGAGGGTATTTGACTTCGGGATGGTAGAGATGGGCGATGACTGCCACCACTTCCTGGCATCGCGTCCAAAACGTTTGCCAATCTTCCCAGATCGGGGCGTCGTCAGCAGCGGCTTTGAGAATATCTTGAAGTTGGTCTTCGATTTGCTCGGTGGTATCGTCTTCCGTTGCAGTGGTTTCGATGGCTGTGGCTTCAAGTTCTTCGTTCACTTGGGCGATCGCCGCTTCCACCTGCGCTGCGATTGGCTTCGTCCACCGCACCAGCAGCCACCGCCAACCCAGCAGCAGCAGAACGAAGATTCCCCAAATCCAACTGATGCCCCACGCGCGAATCTGCAACCCCGCAGCCACGATAACAAACACGACGATCGCAGCAATGGGTAAAGCTAAAACAATCCACTGCCAGGGTTTGAATCGCACCATTGTTTTTTCCCGAAACACTCCTAGGTGTAGTTTATCGCCCGAACAGCGGACATGGGGTGATGATGCTTTTCTATTCACCACACCCGGTCACCCCACACCCCACCCTCGCCGGTAACTGTCTTATCCCGAACTGAGGTTGTATTACCTCGAAAAAGATGCCAGTTTGCTGCGGGCAAAGGTTTTGAGTTCCTCTGCTTCCTCATAAACCGTCGTTGAGGCTTGCACTTTATCGAGTTCGTTGACGATATCTTGCAAGGAACTCACCAGTTGGGGATTTTGAGGATTGCTTGCGGCTAAGCTTTGCCAACGAGAGACTTGTTCTTTTGCCTGCTCGAGTGCTGCCACAGAGGTTTTCTCTTGGGAGGCACGACGTTGGGCAATATCTAAGTTCACTTGATATTCGGCTAGTTTGGTCTGAGCTTCCAGATAACCGGGATCGTCCGCTTCAACCTCGGAGAGTCGATCGATCGCCGTTTGCCACAAACTGGCAATTTGTTCCCACTTCTGGGTCGGGTGGGGTGGGTTTTGGGATTCTCGGGCGGCTTGGAGGGCAAAAATTTTCGCCGCTTCGATGGTGGTACTGTTTTGTTGAATGCCCGCAGCCATGGTAGCGACTGGCTGAAAATCCCGTTCTGCCGCCACGAGCTGCGTTTGTGCCGTCCGACCGGCGAGGGTTTGTGTGGGAATGTGCTTAAAGCGATCGAGCGACATTTGCCAAGCGGCGATCGCAGCAGATTTTTCCCCTTGGGTTTGGGCGAGTTCGTACTGTTCCTTGGCTTCATTAAGCGCACTCACCGTCTCTTCAAATTGCGATCGAGCGTTTTGTTCCTGAAAGAGTTGGGCTTCCATCCGTCCCACATTCGCCCGCGCAGCTTTAAACTCATCGAAGGTAAACCGCCACGAACACCCCATCAGGGAACAGTAAGCTGTGGGTTCGTAGCCCAAAAACCAAACGGGTAAAGCATCCAGATGAGTTTGAGCCTCCCGAACCTTCTGGGCCCCCAACTCGAAATCTGCCTGACTCGTCGATCGATTGATGAGTTGGTCTGCTTGTTCTACGCGAGCGATCGCCTGCCGGTAATGGTAGTCCATCTTCATGAAACTCGGCAGCAGCAGAATCGGGGCGGTGTTGGCCACCGGACGGCGAATCATCGGGTAGGGCAAGTTGACGAATAGCAAAAAACCCGCACTTCCGATGCCAAACAGCGTTGCCCATTTGAGTTTGCCCAGCAATCCGGGGGGTCGGTTGGCCTTTGCCGCTTCCTTGAGGACTCGATCGCTAAAATCAGGGACAATATCGCAGATGTATTGTCGCAATTCCGACTCCGTGAGCCGATCGCCCGATTGAGTGAGGAGTTTGCGCAATCGCTTCTTGACAAGATCTCGCTCGACTTGCCGCGTGGGGTCGTTGCGGGCTGATTTATCGAGGTGAACGCTTAAAATAGCAAAGGCTCGATCGCTCAGGCGGTGCATAGGTTAGTCGATGCTAATAATTCTCTATTTTCAGTATGGCAAATGTAAAGAAGCCGATACCGCAACCTTTACTAGGATTCGGTCTCGAGTCAAGAGCCGTAAGTAAGTCCATAAGATGAGTTGGACCATTGTTCGGTTGTGCCATCGTGCCCGATTGGACTTTCAACCTACATAATTTTTTGAAAAAATTATTGTAATTTCAGTGCAATCTCGGATGACAGATATTGAAAATACAGACAAGCTAAGCCTAGCTATAAATAAATGTCTATTGGGAAATTTATCCAGTCCGATCGCACTCGTCAATCGACAAGATAAAATTCGAGACTGAACAATTTGGTCTTCGTTTGTTAGAGTCATCAAAGACGCATATTAAAATGCGAAAATCGAGTCGATATTTGCGAGCTATTCAGTCTCCAATATTTTTTTCAATATTGTTTGCCTTATGTACTCCATCGTTCTCACTCTCAGCGTTGTCGTTGGCGCACTCATTTGTTTTATTACAGAGTGGTTTCCCACGGATATAACCGCGATTATTGTGGCGGTAATTTTAATGATTTTTGGGTTGGTCACACCCGAAGAAGGCATTTCTGGATTTGGAAATTCTGCCACGATTACCGTGATGGCAATGTTTATTCTCAGTGGTGGAATTGCTAGGACTGGAGCGATGCAAGTGATGCGAGATTTTATGCTCAAGTGGGGCGGACAAAAACCTTCCCAGCAAATTTTTTTAATGGGAATTTTGTTGGGACCGATTACCGCCTTTATTAATAATACCGCTGTCGTTGCTGTATTTTTGCCGATTGTAGAAGAATGGTGTAAAAAACGAGGGATTTCGGCATCTAAATTGCTGATACCTTTATCCTACGTAACAATTCTCGGGGGAATGATGACCCTCCTGGGAACTTCTACTAATATTCTAGCCAGCGGTATTTCTAAAGAGTTAGGCTATCAAGAGTTTTCTTTGTTTGAATTTACCAAGGTAGGCATTATCCTATTTGTAATTGGCATCGCCTACCTAGCAATTTTTGCACCGCGCTTGTTACCCGATCGCCGACAATTAAATGGAGACCAACTGTCGGTCGATTACGGTATCAAAGATTATGTGAGTGAAGTGGTCGTCAAACCGAGATCGAGCCTCGTCGGTCAAACCCTTCGCTCTAGTGAAATTCAGCGTAAATTCGATTTGGATGTTCTCGAAATTATTCGTAACGATACTCATTTCCCGCAACCCATTGCCGATAAAAAGCTAGAGGTGGGAGATATTTTACTCGTTCGGGGAGGGCGTCAAGATTTACTAAATATTCGGGAAGAGCGGGGAATTGATATTCTGCCCGATGTTGAATTTGGGGAAAATTTATTATTTGAAACTGAAGTTTTCTCCGAAGAAGGTGTAGCAGAAGTTCTGATTTTATCGAACTCAAATTTAATCGGTTCGACGCTCAAGGATTTAAGATTTCGCCAGCGATACAACGCCACGGTTTTAGCGATTCGTCGCGGTCAAGATCTCGTACGAGATCGCATGGGAAGAGTTCCCCTCAAGTTTGGCGATCTACTTCTGGTTCAAGCCCCCAAACAAAGCCTGTTAGGATTGCAAACGAGTCGCGATCTACTCGTCATCGAACAGCGAGATGTAGAAAACTTACGGCAAGATAAAGCGAAAGTGTCAATTGCCATTGCTTTGGCTGTTGTTTTTTCCTCTGCGTTGGGTTTACTGCCGATTTTAGTCAGCGCTTTAGCGGGTGTGGTTTTAATGGTGATAACTGGGTGTTTGAAACCGGGTGAAATTTACGAATCTGTACGTTGGGATATTATTTTTCTGCTAGCCGGCTTAATTCCCATGGGGATTGCAATGGACCGCTCGGGAACGACTCAATGGTTGGCGGATGGACTGGTTGCAATTGGTGGTGGAATGTCGGGATACTGGATTTTATTGTGCTTTTTTATCGCCACGATTGTCCTGACAGAAATTCTCTCGAATAACGCTTCCGTTGTCTTGATGATTCCCGTTGCCGTTAAAGTTGCAGAAACCTTAAACCTCAATCCCTATGCATTCATGTTTGCCGTGACTTTAGCGGCCTCCAATAGCTACCTCACTCCCATCGGCTATCAAACAAACACGATGGTCTACGGGGCTGGAGGCTATAAATTTTTGGACTTTACCAAAGTGGGCGTCCCCCTGAGTGCGATTATGACCATTCTGGCTCCCTTACTGATTACCAAGTTTTATGGGTTATGATCGCTCTTCCCCAATAATTCAGTAATATTGCGGATTGAGTTTGTTCCAAGAGGAATAGTGACGTAATTTTAATGGTTTTAGATCGGTAAAATCTCGGATATTTTCTCTTCGATCGAGAATTGATAAAGATAAATACACGTAATTTAAAGCCTTCTAGAAGTCGATGCTCCTCTGAAAAACTTAGGTTACAATAAACTGCAATTACTAAATTCAACAAATATTGGAGAGCCTTAATGAAACACCGTGGTGTGACGGTTTGGTTTACCGGCCTCAGTGGCGCCGGCAAGACCACCATTACCAAAGCTGTAGCCGAAAAGCTGACATCGCAAGGATGCAAGTTAGAAATTCTCGACGGTGACATTGTTCGTGAAAATCTCACCAAAGGGTTGGGATTTAGTAAAGAAGACCGAGATATCAACGTCCGCCGCATCGGATTTGTTGCGCATCTACTCACCCGCAACGGCGTGATTGTCTTGGTTTCTGCGATTTCTCCTTACCGCGCGATCCGCGAGGAACTCAAAGAAAAGATTGGCGATTTTGTTGAAGTCTTTGTGAACGCACCCCTCAACGTCTGCGAAGATCGAGATGTGAAAGGACTCTACAAAAAAGCCCGTTCGGGAGAGATTCCCCAATTTACTGGGGTTAGCGATCCCTACGAACCGCCAACCAATCCCACTTTAGAGTGCCGTACGGATCTCGAAGAGGAAGAAGAGAGTGTCGCCAAGGTGCTCAAAACCCTCGAAGAAATGGGTTATCTCGATCTAGCCTAATGGGGCAACTGATTGTTGGGGGGATTCTCAAAACTCCTCAAAACGGGAGCGCGATCGTACTCAATTAACACTCACGAATGCAATCGTTAAATGAATGCAGTCAATGAGTGCAGTTAGCAACCCAATTTTGCCCCTAGAACTCGCCGCCAGCCTTGGTGGCGAGTTTTCAATTCAGACTGCTTGTTCGAGCGTTATTTTTGTGTAGATAACGTCAATTCGGGTTAAGGATACTTGAAAGTCGGGCGAGCTGATGTGGATTCGAGTCATGAGTCGAAGAATCTCGAACCCCGCCGGCTCTCATCGACCGCAACCACTCGTTATCACCGGACACTCTACCCCCTACACCCTACACCCTACACCCCACCCTCACCCGATACTTTTTATCCCGAGCGGACGTTAGATAGCAAAGCCCATAGCGCTTAAGACAAATAAACAACCCAGAAAATAGACACAGCAAGGTTTTTGCTGACTACCGATCGCCGATCCGCGCCAGTGCTACCTGCTCTATCCCCCAGTTTCCGTTCGCCGAGATCCTAAAACCCGATCGTCGTCAAATTCCGTCAAAAACAAAACCTCACCACTAAATCACCTTCAATCAACGGCTTGGCTAAATTCGATCGCCACTGGAGGCAACACCCAACATCGATTTGACGTCATCAATTTCCGGAATGCTCTAACTTGCTTGGGTACAATATAACCAAAGCAGGAGAAGATACCAGACGACATGAGTAAGCCCAAGAGAAAATCAAAGCAGTCCAAAGCTAAAAAAGCGGAACAGGAGCTTCAAATACCTTCTAGCCCCCTCGCAGAAGTCGTGTCTATCTCTAGCAAGCGACTGTCTCAAGAGACTCAGGAGACACAAGAAACACCGGTCCCAGAAGAGGAAGTGGCGACCCCAGAGGAAAAGCCGATTGCTTCAGAAAGCGAAGTGGCCACCCCAGAAGAGGAAGTGGCGACTCCAGAGGAAAAGCCGATTGCTGCAGAAAGCGAAGTGGCCACCCCAGAAGAAACAATTGAGGAGAAGCCTGAAGTTCAACCCAAGACCGAAGCAACTGTAAGTGTTTCGGAATCTCCGAAACCGGCACGACCCACGCGACCTGCCCCACCACCACCCGCGAGTGAAGCATTCTCAACTTCCAAAAGCCCAACTTCACTGACGCCGGGCATCAGAAAGGGCGGTCCGTCGAAAGGGTCGAGAGGTTCGGGTCTCCCCCGACCGAAAAAAGTGGTTCCCATTACCCAGTGTGGCGAATTTAACGCTGGCGATACTGTGACTCTGCCCTATAGCGGTAAGAGCGTTACCCTCACCAATTTTTACCAGGGAAGCGGTTCCGGTGATTGGTGGGCGGCCTTTGAAGGCGGGTGCGTTCAGGTGAAAGCTTTGAAGCGGGTCTCTGTCTGAGAAGCTGGAGAATCAGAACTTTCCAGGAAAGTTTTAGTGGGGCGATCCATTGAGCGCATCTTCTGAGGAACGTAAGATTTCAACGGTAATACAGCCCCCAAAGTTGGGAATGGGTGCAGCAAGTTTGGAAAGCCGAATTTGCACCTTCCCCACCCCATCACCGGCCAAAATCCGATCGGCAATTTCTTGGGCGAGACGCTCGATGGTCAGAAATTTGGATGTTTCGACGACTTGTCTGACTGTTGAAATGACATTGCGGTAATCTAGGGTATCTTCAAGGCGATCGCTCCGTCCTGCTGTCGCCAACTCCCGCCACAAAATCAAATCCACTTCAAACCACTGACCTAATACCTGCTCTTCTGATAAGTATCCCGTATAACCGTAGCACCGCAGCCCGGTCAGTTGAATTGAATCCATAACAGTCAACGTTTACGACGATGCCCTGCGATCGTCAAATCCTCCGAATCCAGATTTGCTAGCTCTTCGTTTCCGCTTTGGGTTTTCGATCGGATTTCGCCTTGTTTGGAAAATCGAAAAGCGGACGATCGGACTCGAACCGACGACGTTCAGCTTGGGAAGCTGACATTCTACCACTGAATTACGCCCGCTTAAACTTAAAATTACGTCTCAATGTGACGTTAATTTTAGGGAAGGTCGATCGAGCTGAAATCCCTCAGACGATCTGAATATCTACTCATTATACAATACGGAATTGGCTCTCAGAAACCGCTTCAATTGAAGGCCCGAACGAAGATCCGCTATTCTATAGTCATTCAGAGCAAAGGTTAGAGAATCTCCCACCAAATGGCATCTCTCGACCCAACGACTGAGACTGGGAAATCTATTGGCAAATCTACTATGGGAGCGCAACACCATCCCCCAGCAGGGACTAGCTCGATTGACAGACCCATCGATTGCCTGACGGCTAACTTGTCCGAACAAGTCAAGGGATATTCCGATGCCGATTTAGAATGCTTTCACGCTCGTATCGAGGAAATCTCTCGCGATCTCGACTTGCTCGGTGCAATTCGCAAAGCGCAACGAACTCTCAACCCAGGAGATATTTTCACCTACGAAGAAGCCATCCAATTTTTAGCCAATTACGATCGACTCGCCAGCGATACTTTAGACGCACCGATTGCTGTTATTGCACCCCCCTCCCCCGCACGCCGTCTTGAGATCCGCTATTGTCGCTCGTTTCTCCTCGATTTGAAACAATTGGATTTGCGAGGGTATCAATATATTCATCAAATTGTGTTCTTCGAACTCAATCGCATCGAGCATCTCTGGCAACTCCCAGCACTGCAACCCCTGACTTCAAACGCGATTTTATACCGCTTTCGTTTGGAGTCCCATTCCATCGGACTAGAAATGACGGGGGGGATTCTCAAGTTTCTACGAATTTTATAGAATCCCACATTCCCTACCCCCCGAATTCATGCATTTTTTATCCCTTTCCTCTTTTCCTCCAGAAGTCTAATGTCTTACAGATATCTGGAGGAAAACTGAAACATTGTTTAACGACCGAGCAATTTCTCTCGCAGCTGCTGAATGCGATCGCGTAACTTGGCCGCCTCCTCAAATTCGAGTTTGGCTGCTGCTTCTTTCATTTGCGTTTCCAACTGGCGCACCAATTCGGGAATTCGATCGAGGGATAACTCATCGACATTGTCGCAAGCGATGTCGATTTCTTTGGCATTCAAACGCCGGGAAATATCGAGAAACGCCAGAATCGAGTTATCTGCTTGTTTGACGATCGGTTTTGGCGTAATGCCGTGTTTTTGGTTGTGAGCCAATTGCACTTGGCGGCGACGCTCGGTTTCTTCGATCGCTTTTGCCATACTATCGGTTAAGCGATCGGCGTAGAGTATTGCCTGACCCCGTACGTGGCGCGCGGCACGACCAATGGTTTGAATGAGCGATCGTTCGGCGCGCAAAAATCCCTCTTTGTCGGCATCTAATATGGCAACCAGGGAAACTTCGGGCAAATCCAACCCTTCTCGGAGCAAGTTCACCCCGATCAGAACGTCAAATTCTCCCTGACGCAATGCTTGCAGAATTTCGATCCGTTCGATGGAGGTAATCCCCGAATGGAGGTAGCGCACTCGCACCCCCCGATCTTGAAAATACTCGGTGAGATCTTCGGCCATCCGCTTGGTGAGGGTGGTGATCAAAACCCGTTCTTTGCGATCGCTGCGTTGTTGAATTTCCCCAAGTAGATCGTCCACTTGACCCTCTGTGGGACGCACGAACACTTCCGGATCGATCACCCCAGTCGGTCGGATAATTTGCTCGATAATTCGACCTTCGGATTTCTCGATTTCCCAATCTCCCGGTGTGGCGGAGACGAAGATACATTGCTCGACTTTCGACCAAAATTCTTCGGCTTTTAACGGTCGATTATCAGCAGCACTGGGGAGGCGAAACCCGTGGTCGATTAAAACTTGTTTGCGAGCGCGATCGCCATTGTACATTCCCCGAATTTGCGGCACGCTTACGTGGGATTCGTCCACCACCAACAACCAATCTTCTGGAAAATAATCCACCAAACATTCCGGGGGTTCCCCAGCTTGACGTCCGGCTAAGTGGCGGGAATAGTTCTCGACGCCATTACAGTACCCCACTTCTCGTAACATTTCTAAATCGTAACGGCTGCGGCGATCGATCCGTTGGGCTTCGATGAGTTTTCCTTTTCGTTCGAGTTGCAAAACTTGTTGTTTTCGTTCTTCTTCAATGGCATGGCAAGCGGCTTCTAATCTTTCTTGAGGAGTGACGAAATGTCGGGCGGGATAAATATTTAAAGCCTCGACACTTCGCAGACTCTTTCCAGTCACGGGATCGATGTAGCGAATGGCATCGATTTCATCGCCAAATAACTCGATCCGAATGATTCGATCTTCGTAAGCCGGTCCGATTTCGATCGCATCTCCTTTGACTCTAAATTTACTGCGACCAATGTCTAAATCGTTGCGAGTATATTGAATGACGACCAGCTCTCTTAAAAATTGGCGCACGTCGATTTCTATACCTACTTTAAGTGGAATCGAAGCCTTGAGATATTCGACGGGCATTCCTAAACCGTAAATGCAGCTAATAGAAGCCACGACAATGACATCCCGCCGCTCGAAAAGCGATCGGGTCGCTGAGTGACGCAGCATATCAATTTCATCGTTAATCGACGAACTTTTTTCGATATAGGTATCGGTAACGGGAATGTAGGCTTCGGGTTGGTAGTAGTCGTAGTAACTAATAAAGTATTCAACGGCATTTTCGGGAAAAAACTGTCTGAACTCATTACAAAGTTGAGCGGCTAGGGTTTTATTGTGGGCGAGAATGAGCGTGGGCTTACCAATTTTTTCGATAACGCTAGCAATGGAAAACGTTTTCCCAGTTCCCGTTGCCCCTAGTAAAGTTTGGTGTGAATTTTTGGCTTTTAGACTCGTCACGAGTTGGGCGATCGCTTGGGGTTGATCGCCCGTGGGTTGAAACGGAGCTTGAAGATGAAAGGGTTTCATAAAAATTGCCAATTGATGAGTGAGATCGAAATTTCGATCTATTTTTCGTACGATAATAATATTAGACTTAAATTTTACCGGAAAAATTGTTGTTCCGAACTCGAATTTATGAGGTTAATTTAAAAGATTGTATATTTTTATAGCTTAAAATAGAAAATACTTTACAAGAATCCTTAAAGAATAATAAAATTACTCAGGAACGAACATAACAACCCAGCCTCGATCGAGTCTGCCGTCCGTTCCGCTCGGTTACCGCAGTCCGGCATCCAACCGTTCGAGGAAGCACGCTCGGCACTCCGCTGCCATCGAGTTTGCTGCGAGCCTTCCGATCGGAGCGCCTGCTACACCATCAATTCATTTGAGGAAAAGAGGAAAAAGGGATATGAGTCCAAGCAATACTCTCGACGAAAGCAAAACCACGACAACGACTAGCACGAGCAGCACTGAAAGTAATGCTGTAAAAGCAACCAGCGAGACTGAGGCGGCCAACTCTAACGACAAGCAAGTCACCGCACTCGCCGTACCCGACCCATCCGATGCGAGCAAATCTCTTAGTGTTGAGATGCGTCCCGATAGCGACTTACCTCAAAATCGTCCCGTGACCGTCAGCAAGCTCGCCATTGCCGAAACCTTTGGTGCTGTGGGTGGAGAGCGTCCGATTTTTGCCAGTAGCTTGCAGGTGCGCGGTACCATCGACTCTTCGGGACTGCGTCCGATCTCTGCTGGAAATTTAGCCATTAGCGAAGTTTACACCTCAATGGGAAATCGACCCGTCGCTTCGAACGACATCGACGATCCTGATGCTCTGATGGGTTATCTCGACTAGGCGATCGTCCGTTGACGATCGACCCGACCCGGTTCTCCCACAGTACCGGGTTTTTTCGTGTCAGAATACCGTTGTTCGTAACGCCACGTGCAACTTATCCAAAACCCAATCGCTCGAGGTCAAAGGCGAAGGGGGAAGGGTTAAGGGGGATTTTTCGACTCGCTCACCATATGACTTTGCTCAAAGTTGCACCGAAGCGTTAATAACGCGGGGGAAAAGACAAAGGGAGAAGGGGAAAGGAGGATATAGTTCGCTCGTTCGCGACATTGCTGGACTTAAAAAGGTGGGGTCAAACAATCCCGGGGAGAATCGACCCTAATTTTAAGTGGGGGAGTGTCAACCAAAATCGCCTCATCCCAAACTGAGTCATCTGAATCTTGGCAATTACCCTTCTCTCAAAGCAGCAAGCGTGAGGGATACGGATATCCTCCGATTCCCTCCCGGAACCTTGTTAGACTATCAATATTCTTTTTTAAAGTATCCATACATAACTATCGACGCCGACTCTCACAGATTATTGGTCACTGCTATGTCTTCCGATCGTCGCCCCAATAAAATCGCCTCCATTCTCCGCTTGCCCCTCGTTTCCAAGAATCTGGCAGGAACGCTGCGTCAGCCCACTTATATGGCGATCGCCGCTTCTCTCGGTCTCCACGGAGTCGTGGGAGTGGGTTTTGCCTTGGTGTCCCCCAATGGATTGGGAGATTCGCCACTCGCGACCCGGGTGGTGGAAACCAACTTGGTGGAGTTAACCCCGGAAGAAATCAGTCGTTTGCCCGTGGTCAGCACGTTACCCGTCGGTCGGCTACCCTCAGCCAACTCAAATGCGTTATCTGCCGGTACGCTACCGTCCCTATCCGGACTGCCGCCTTCTTCGTCGGGGAATTCGGGGAATTCCGGTCTGGGATTACCCCCCGGACCGCCGCCACCTTTGGGAGCTTCAGAACCCACCTACGGAACGGGTTCGTTCTTTGGTTTTGGTTCGTCGGGATATTCGGGAGATTCAGCATCTTCAGACAACTCCAGCTCGGACTACGATTTTGGCGACAATGGTTCTCAAGGCTTATCTTGGGAAGAGTTACAGTATTTAATCGACTTACAGGCTTCAAACGCGCTCAGACGTAGCTTGGGGCAAGGTACCGATCCCAACGCTGATGACTCGAAATCCGATCGCACAAATCTTCAACCTCAGGTTACAGGCAAGCCAAACCCAATCCCCGATGAGGAGAACGATGACATCGCCAATGGAGAAGAAATCGTCAATGAGAACGAGCTCATTCTTGCCAATGCGCGAGAATTTGTTGATGGTGAAGTCCGCATTATCCAGGGAATTCGTTTGCCAGGGAGGTATTTTCAAAAATTCGAAGGTCAATATCTCCTAGAAGTGGTGGTAGACGAGCAAGGGAATCAGTTGGACTTGAGATTTCCCGACGGTTCCCAAGCTCAGCATCTCGAAATGGTACTTCAGGCAGGCATTCAAGGTATTGTCTTTCCCCGTACCGGTAGCGAAGCAGTTTATCCCGTCGTCGTGGTGTTTGATGAAAATAGCCCGACGTTGAACGAAGCCGGTTCTGCCAAACAGCCCCTAACGAATTTTGAAGATTTACCATTACAAGCACTCGAAGCTGATGACGCAACGGATGCAGAAATTCAAATCCTGACTCTCGATCCCATTTTTTATCCAGCCGCCGATCTGTCGATCTCCCCGGAGGAAGTACCCGAAGCTGCCACCATCGAGATTGTCGTCACCCCTGAAGGAGGTATGGAACCGCAACTAGTGGCATCGACGGGAGATGAGTTCTTAGATGTTATCGTTCTCGATCGGGCGTTGGCATGGGCGATCGAACAAAAGTTAGACCTAAATACACCGAATACTCATCAAGTCACGATTCCCCTGGAGTTAGATGTGAAGTTAGACGACGAGATCGAGACTTCACCGGAAACCGCTACACCGGAACTAACCGAAGAGACGATCGAGGATAAACCCATACCCCCACAAACTCCCGCCCCCGAACCCCTCGAACCTGAAGTCGTCGAACCTGAAGTCGTCGAACCCGAAGTCGTCGAACCCGAAGTCGTCGAACCTGAAGTCGTCGAACCCGAAGTCGTCGAACCCGAAGTCGTCGAACCCGAAGTTCCCGAACCTGAAGTGCCTCAAGAGAAAATTCCCCCCGCATCGCCGACTCCAACTCTACGGGAAAAACGCCCGCCTCAAGCTCCATCTGAACCAGATACTCGCTCGGAAGGTCTGCCTCAACTGCCGCCGGAGGAACCGACTCAATCCTCACCTCCTGATGAATCATTACAGATTGAAAAAGAGCCTCTCTCCAATTCGAGCAAAGTAACAAAAATCAAACCCTAAAATCGTGGTGGTATTGAAATAAAAAAGGAGAATTCGTGCGTACAGTCTGATAGAATTACGGGGTTGTTCGTTTCTCGTGTATACCGTCTTTGAGTCAATCCATAGAAACCCCCGATAAAGTTGATGTATTTCTACAGGAACTGGCGACGATCCAGCAGTCTGGCTCGAAGCGGATCGCCCTACTCGGGTCTCGCCACGTCCCCATCACCCATCAAAATCTGATCGAGGTGATGAGCTATGCCCTGGTTTTGGGGGGGAATCGCTTAATTACTTCCGGGGCAACAGGAACGAATCTGGCAGCCATTCGCGGTGCGATGCGAGCCGATCCGAATTTGTTAACGGTGATTCTGCCACAAAGTCTCGATCGCCAACCTCAAGAGTCTCGCACGGCTTTAGACAAAGTGATGCACTTGGTGGAGAATCACGAAAACGACAATTTATCTTTGGCCGAAGCCAGTGCTTTGTGCAATCTCGAAATCGTGTCTCGCTGCCAGCAACTCATTTGCTTTGCCTTTCACGATAGTCATACTTTGCTGCAAACTTGTCGAGATGCAGAAGAACAGCGTCGAGTGGTGACATTATTCTACTTTGATTGATCGATCCTCGATCTCGTGTAGCTTTGAGAGTTCCAACTGGCACTTTATCGATCGATGTGCGAGGGCAAACTGAGATTGCAGGGCAGTCGAGCCGGGAACTTCTCAATTTCAGTCTCGATGGCGTTGAGGCGGTCAATACACGAAACACGAAATCGAGAAATCCCATCAAAATAAATGCACGGCATCAAGCGAGATGATGCCGTGCGCTATAGCATAGAGAGTAGATATAGAAGATTAAAACAATAGAGAGAAACGAAACAACCAGTGAAGAAAAGGTGGTTCGAGATTTGACGCTTACTGTACGATCGCTCCGCCCTTACGCAAGAGCCGTTCCCAGATTTGCCCCACGATCTTCAATGTCTAATACACTATCGAGCTGGCTCAATTCAAAAATAATTCTTACGGAAGGAGACACGGAGCGAAGGCTGAATCTACGACCGACGCTCTTAGAAAAACTCATAGCCGAGACAAATGCCATTAGACCGGCGCTATCGAGGGATTCGACTTCTTCCATATCAACGAGTACCATCGGAGCTTCTGTGTCGGAAACGACAGTGGTCAGTTGATTTTTCAGTTCGTGGGCGTTATCGGCATTGAGATGACCCTGTAGCTTCATCACGGTGGTATTGCTGGCTTGAGGATTAATCTGCATAGTCTCAGTTCCTTTTGCTTACTTGTTAAGTAATTCGGTCTGCGAAAAACGATGGTACAAACATAAACGATAAAATTTCTCTTAGGTGCGGTTTTTGTGTCAGTTTGCCGAATCTTTGCGGTTTTTGACCCTTCTGTAAAGTTTTCAGAAAGGAATTTGGAAAAATGTGTCCGGTCATACCGCAACTTATGAATCTTGCGTTTATAATGGTCTACAATCAGGAGGAGTTCCGTGAATTAACAAAAGTTAATATCTAGTAAGAAATTTTTAAAGATCGAGTACGAAGCATCACTCACAACGCAGGTATTCCCAAATCGCCGTTTCTCCAAGCTCGCTCCTCTCCACTTTGAGAACAGGATGCGGCAAAGTGAAATCTGAGCAGTGATGTAGATCACCTAGGTATAGGGATTGCGATCGCAAAAAGAACCTGAAATTCATCAGAGGATAGTGGTGACAGTATTCTTCTGATGTCCGATGAAAGCAACTGTAGCCATCCGTCACCTTGTAGAAAAAGCTTTATATATCAAGCGTTTAACCCCCGATATTGAGAATGAAATCAACAACGAGCTAACTCGGTTGGGGTATATTTCCGATGTGGACTACGAAGCCTTAGAACTCTTGATGGAAGAGATGGATCGAGGACGCATTCAACTCGTTGCTAGTCCCTGATTGCCAACTGAACAACACAGCACAACTTCGAGTCTCGACTTTGTGCGAATTGGCTAGAGCTAAAATATTTTTCCTTCGCATTCTGATGGCAAAGGTTACACTCGCTTGAGCTTTTTCGCCTCGCTCAAAGAACTGCATTTGTTACGAGACGCTCGAGAGCACTAACTTTCGATGCTATTACTGGTATATTCTAATCTAAAACACTTCAGTCTTCAAACCAACTGGAGCGCCAAGCCGATTCTGCCTGTGCCACAATTTGCTCTTGGCGTTTTTGATAGTATTGCTGTCCGAGGGCATTTAAACGGTGTGAAAGCTGTCGGATCTGCGTGCGCCACGCACTGACATTCGCTTCTCCGAATTCAATTTCAGCTAGGCGTAAATAGATCGCAACAATTTCCGTAATTTTCGGCTTTCCCCCTCGAATCTGTGGATTTTCGGTTTCGATCGCTAAATTTAGTAAGTTGGGAGGACTGCCCACCGAATCCACGGCTTCAGCTTTCGCAGCTTCGGGAACCGGAGCCGGCAGTTGATTCGGTAATACCCCCGAAGTTTGTAAGAGGCGATTGGCTTGGTTCGAGAGGGTTTGCAAAATTTGCCCGATCGCGGCTTCAACCTGTTTTTGCCAATTCACGATCTGTCCGGGGGCAAGGGTTTGAGACTCGGAGTGCACTGTCTCAGAAGCCTCACCGGGTAGATCGCCAGAAGAGTTGGTTTCGGCTTCCATGTCCTGCGGATTCAATTCCGATACCGTCGGTTCTTCTTGCGCATCCTCTTCGGCAGTCCCTCCAGCTTCAGGAGTCGGTTGCCGATTGCGAATCGTCAATCCATCGGGCGACAGCATGTCTTCCAACTGCTGCTGAGCGGAAATCGCCAGCTGGCGAATTTCATCTTGCAGTTTTTCTCGCTGGGGAAAGGTCAGTTTTAAAAAAGACTCGGGATATCCCTGAGTACACAGATGGAAACAAGCTAAGACTAACTGTTTGCGCGTTGCCTGCCCCAAAGCACCCAGATAATTCGTATAGGCGCGACTAAATTCCGAGGCAATCGTCGAGATCGCCTCCTCTAGAGCTGCAACATCTCGATCAAGCCGTTCAAGCGATCCGCTCATCTGTGACGATATGGGTGATAGAGGACATATAGCGATAGCCAGGAGTATTATGACACGGGTGACCGGAGCTGGGGGTCAGGTCCAGAAAGACGCTGTATCGCTATAGCCAGGAAGCCGATGGACGATCATTGGCGAGCATCGGGAGCATCGAGTGGGAAGGATACTTGTGCGTGCTCTGACTGTCCGGACAATAATAGCGTACGATCCGATGAAATTCGATCGTCTCCGTGAGAGTGACTACCGCGATCGAACTCAAATTTATGTTTCTGACATTAAGTTCTTCAGACGATCGACCCAGAAATCGAACCACATTCTCTTTCTGAATCGATCGCCTTTTTATTCGGTTGCTAATCCATCAACCACCAGTTTGAGCGGCGACTTCTTCAGCAAAGTTCGCTTCTTTCTTTTCGATACCTTCTCCGAGAATAAACCGGACAAAGCGACGAACCTTGATTTTTTCTCCCAGTTTGCCACTGGTTTGTTTCACCAACTCTTCGACGGTGATGTTTTGGTCGCGAATGTAGGGCTGATCGAGCAAAGCAACTTCCTTCAATCGCTTCTCGATCCGACCCTGGACGATTTTTTCGCGAATATTTTCCGGCTTGTTCGCCAGGTCTTCCCGACCCATTTCGATGGCTTTCTCTTTGGTCACCATCTCTTCGGGAATGTCATCTACGCTGACGTACTCCACGTTCGGACATGCTGCCACCTGCATGGCAATATTGCGCACCAAGCTCTGGAACTGTTCCTCTCGGGCCACAAAGTCCGTTTCGCAGTTCACTTCAACTAAAATGCCGACCCGACCGCCGGTGTGGATGTAACTCCCCACCAGACCTTCTGCAGCTACGCGACCTTCTTTCTTACCGGCGGAGGCAATCCCTTTTTTGCGCAACCATTCCGTTGCCTTCTCGAGATCTCCGTTACTTTCCGCCAGGGCTTTTTTGCAATCCATCATGCCTGCGCCGGTTTGATCGCGCAGTTCTTTGACCTGTTTTGCAGATATTTGTGCCATCTTGCTTCGATTCCTTTGTTTTACTCCTCTTCGCTGCCGCCACCATCGCCGGACTCGTCGCTCTCGACGATGTCGTCCGAGTCCACTGGGTTGGTTTCTAGCTCTTCTACTTCATCTTCGTAGTCTTCAGCTGCGTAATCTGCGTAGTCTTCCTCAGAGAGCGTTTCTAACTCACCGTGGCGACCCTCGTAGATCGCATCAGCCAATTTCCCTAGTATTAGCTTAATCGAACGAATGGCATCATCGTTGGCCGGAATGGGAACATCCACCACATCCGGATCGCAGTTGGTATCGAGCAATGCCACGATCGGGATATTGAGCTTTTGACATTCTTGCACCGCATTGTACTCGCGGCGCTGATCCACCACGACGGCAATGTCAGGAATTTTGCGCATCGATTTAATGCCACCGAGGTACTTTTGCAGTTTCCCCAGTTCCCGACGCAGCATGGACCCTTCCTTTTTCGGTCGCAAATCCAGCGCGCCCGACTCTTCCATCGCCTCCAATTCTTTCAGACGATCGACGCGCATTTTAATCGTCGTCCAGTTGGTGAGCATTCCCCCCAACCAGCGTTGGTTGACGAAATACGCACCGCAGCGGGATGCTTCTTGGGCAACGATTCCGGCAGCTTGACGCTTAGTTCCCACAAATAGGACTTTTTTGCCCGCTTCTGCGGCCGTCCGGATATATTCGTAAGCCTCTTCCATCAACTGGGCGGTTTGCACCAAGTCAATGATATGAACTCCATTTCGCTCAGTGAAGATGTATCGATCCATCCGGGGATTCCAGCGACGGGTTTGGTGACCGAAGTGAACCCCTGACTCCAGCAACTGAGCCAATGAAACAACTGCCATATGAATTTTGCGCTCCTAAGTTCGGGTTAATCCTCCATTCAGGCGCATTTCTCCTTTGAGAAACACCCGATTTCCTGAATGTGCGAGATTAGACAACTTCACTAGGTTAGCATAACTCGGGAGCGATATTTAGGTTTTGGGGGAATGGGGAATGGGGAATCGGGAATGGGGTGTGGGGAAAGGTTTGGAGTGCGTGGATGTGACCGGTGGAGTATCGGTCGAGCGTCACCCCAGGCGGCTTGAGTGCAGTCAATGTGGGGCTTGACAAATCGTCAGCGATTCCGAGCTTTAGGAATAGAGTATGGAAGAAAAAGCCTGTTTTCTCGATCGTGACAGCTCGTGAAGGGTAATAACTGAGGCGAAAACCTGTAAGTTTAGGCAGTACTTCTTCTGGGAAGATTCTCATCCCTCTAGCGGTTGCTAGGTGACGATCGACAAGATTTTTGTGTCGGAAATCGATACCTTTTAGGCACCTAATCTATACCGATTTAGTCCCAAAATGACCGAACACAGGATAATACTTTGCCATTTTCTCAATAATTGACCCCCAATTAACTCCCATTTAGGCTAATTTCATAGGGTGGATTGAGTTGAACGCCAAGAGAGTATAAGAGTCCATGGAGAAGCATTCAAATGTTGCCCGAACGCGGTCTTTGGTTGTGTTCGAGCTATTACTGTTGGGGGCGAGCTTAGTTCCTAAAGCGGCGGTAGCTCAAGCGCGCTTGGAACCCGTCTCTACCATGAGTCTGGCTTCTGCAAAAGCGACGACACAGACGCTTCCCCATAGGCTCTCAAGTTGCTCGGAACCCGAGTCTCAATGCGTCTCGACAGTTCGATCCTCAGCTAAACCCCTCTTATCTCCAAAATTGCCCCAAACTCTCTCTGGGAGATCGGGGGAGTTCCTCCTGAGCGAAGATTCACCACGAGAAGCCCAACCCGTACCCGACTCATCCATTCCTTTTATCAACCACGACGCTTCTCTCCTGGAAGAATCGATCGCGCAGGAGAACTCCGTCGAAGAGACACCGCCAGCTCCTCCTCCGACGGTAGAAGAAACCCCACAAGCCATCCCTCAAGAAGATGCGAGCGAAGAAACACCCGCAACGGAAACCCGTCCCAGCTTTATCGTCCAAAAAATTGAGGTCACCGGCAGTAGCATCTTAACCTCAGAAGACCTAGAACCCCTGACAGCCCCGTTGGAGGGAACGGAAGTCACCGTCGAAGATCTGCGAGGTGTCGCCGATGGGATTACGCAAATGTACCTCGATCGAGATTTCATCACCTCCCGCGCCATTTTAGCCGATCAAGATATTATCGACGGGGTGGTCGAAATTCGCGTGATTGAAGGGAGACTCTCGGATATTGAGGTGGAAGGAACCGAGCATCTCAACGAATCTTACATTACCAGTCGCATCGAACTGGGAGCCAAAACCCCCCTGAATACCGCCCAACTCGAAGACCAATTGCGATTGCTGCGGGCCAATCCCCTGTTCGAGAGCGTGGAAGCCAGTCTGCGGGCGGGAGAAGACCTCGGCGAGAGCATCCTCATCGTCCGGGTGACGGAAGCCTCTCGATTTGGCGGTTCCGTGAGTATCGATAACTACTCTCCCCCAAGTGTCGGTTCCGAGCGTATGGTGGTCAGCGGTCGCTTTCGCAACATCACCGGTTTGGGGGATGAATTCAGTGCCAGCTATAACCGAACCACTGCCGGGGGAACGGATGTGTTTGATTTTGCCTACCGCATTCCCCTCAATCCCATGGAAGGCACTTTAACCCTCAGAGCAGCCCCCAACCGCAACCGAGCGATTCAAGAAGCATTTAGAGTTGCCGATATTCGGGGAGAACGAGAACTGTACGAACTGAGTTTTCGCCAGCCGTTGGTGCGATCGCCGCGAGAAGAATTTGCCCTGAGTTGGGGATTTACGTTTCAAGACGGTCAGACATTTGCTTTTGGCTCGCCAACTCCCTTTGGTGTGGGTCCAGATGAGGATGGGGTGAGTCGCACCAGCGTGTTTCAGTTCGGTCAAGACTATATCCGTCGGGATATACAGGGGGCTTGGGCATTTCGATCCCTCTTTCGAGTGGGGACGAGTCTGTTCGATGCCACCCAGAACTCCGGGGATATTCCAGACGGGCAATTTATCAGCTGGTTGGGTCAGGCGCAACGGGTACAGCGCCTCAGCGACGATAATTTGCTCATTACCCAACTCGATTTGCAACTAACCCCCGATCCGTTGTTGCCGGCGCAGCAGTTCGTGATTGGTGGGGGGTTATCCCTGCGAGGATACCGACAAAACGTTCGATCGGGAGACAATGGATTTCGATTTTCCGTCGAAGATCGCATCACTCTCGCCCGAGATGCGGCCGGTTTGCCCGTCTTTCAACTGGTTCCATTTGTCGATGCTGGGGGGGTGTGGAACGTATCGAGCAACCCGAGTTCTCTGCCAGACCGACGATTTTTAGTGGGAGCGGGATTGGGGTTGCTGTGGGAACCGGAACCGGGTTTCCGCATCCGCCTGGATTACGGGATTCCTCTGATTGAAATTGATGGAGCAGATCGACAGGAAAATGTCCAGGATAACGGGTTTTACTTTAGTGTGGGCTACGGATTTTAACGTGAGTTGACTGTTAAGATACCGGCTTCGGTGAGCTTCGGTGAGCTTCGGTGAGCTTCGGTGAGCTTCGGGAGACAAGGGAGACAATCGATCGTTCCCTGTTCCCGAGTCAGTAGGGGACTGCTATCGAATCGAGTCGGGGTCGGTGGGCCGTTCGATCGCTCGCGAGAAAGTGCAACCTCCGCGAGAAAAACTGCCCACCCTACAAATGTCTCTTTCCCCCATTCCCCATTCCCCATTCCCCATTCCCTAAAATCTAAAATCT
>NZ_JBRJXU010000019.1:0-75500 GCF_057467645.1 Zarconia sp. | reverse complement strand
TGGCAAGCCTCTTGATGAGCGAAGCGATCGCACTGGCTACATCTGGTTGCTGGGGAGCAAAGTACTTCATCCCGATTCCCCATTCCCCATTCCCCATTCCCCGCCCTCACCGGAAACAGTCTTATCCAAAACTGACGTTAGATAGTAAACTCGGGGGCGATCGAAGTATTAACCTTCTGTTTACAATTCATTTGATATTGCCATCCCTGAGGGTACCGATGACGAAACTGATTATCCAAATTCCCTGCTTCAACGAAGAACGCACCCTTGGCGTAACGTTGGCAGCTTTACCGCGCCATTTACCGGGAATTGATGACATTGAATGGCTGATTATCGATGATGGGAGTCGCGATCGCACCGTGGAAGTCGCCCAAGCCAGTGGTGTCGATCGCATCGTCCGCGTCACGAAGAATCGAGGGTTAGCCAAAGCCTTCATGACGGGGTTAGAAGCTTCTCTAATTGCTGGTGCGGATATTATCGTCAATACTGATGCTGACAATCAATACTGTGCCGATGATATCCCCAAATTAATCGAACCTATCTTAGCGGGTCGGGCAGAAATTGTCATCGGCGCGCGACCGATCGAGGCGATCGAACATTTTTCGCCGTTCAAAAAATTACTGCAAAAAGGTGGCAGTTGGGTGGTGCGCCGGGTGAGCAATACCAACGTTGCCGACGCACCCAGCGGTTTTCGTGCTTTTAGCCGAGATGCGGCAATGCAACTGAACGTGTTTAACGAGTATACCTACACCCTCGAAACCATCATTCAAGCTGGACAAAAAGGGATGGCGATTACCTCCGTTCCCATTCGCACCAACGGCTACCTGCGTCCGTCGCGGCTGGTGAAAAGCATTCCCAGCTACCTCAAGCGATCGATTCTCACCATTCTGCGCATCTTCCTGACCTACAAACCCCTGCGCGCCTTTACCCTACTCGGCAGCGTTCCCTTTACCCTTGGGTTCGGCTTGGGGGTGCGATGGCTGATATTTTTCGTCCTCGGTAGCGATCGAACTCGTATTCCCAGCCTGATTTTAGCGGCCATTCTGATGTTAATCGGCTTTCAACTGTGGATTTTGGGATTGGTGGCAGAGTTGATGGGGGTGAATCGAAAACTCCTCGAAGATATCCAGTTACGCCTGCGTCGCGATCGCATCGAGAAACACATGAAAGCAGAATCCGAAAATGGAGTCAAAGGTAAAGGGTGAAAGGGTGAAGGGTAAAGGGGAAAAGCCATTAAACTATTGGTAATGGCGATCGAGTGCGTTTTCGGATGACAGAAGTATATAACACGCAGAAGTTGATCGAAATCTTGGAACGAGAGCGTCAAGCTTGCCTGAAGGGAGAACGGCTGAACCTAACTGCCACCCCTTTTATCGGTAACTCCGTCATCGATCGATGGCTGAAACCCGAAGGGGTGCAAAAGTTTACCGCCTATCAAGATTTCAAACTGACGATTCACCGGTATCAAGAAGAACACCAAGTTTCCGGCATTCTCTGGCGACAAATGGTTCTCAAGGGAGAAACCCTTTGCTATCCTCAAGTGGACGATCGCCTCCTGGCACTGCCGAAAGACATCGAAACTCTCAAAGGGGCAAAATCCTCGATCGTGTCTTTTTGGCAAGCGGTGACGGCGGATATGGATTTATATCTAAGCGTCAATAGTGGCAAAGATTATCAGCCGATTGTCGTGGAAGAAGCCCTAGCGATCGCCGATCGCACGGAATGGGCTAATCTGTGGAAGTGGGAAAAAGCCCAATTCTTGGAAGTCGTGTTGCAACTCGGCTGGGGACAACCCCACGAAGCGGCCTATCGACGCGGTTCTCTGGCTTCGGGAAGCGAGTACCTCCACGCGGTGAACTCCGGTCGGCTGCCCATCGGCTAATCGTCGATTGTTTCTCCCATCGCGTATCGTAGCTGCGATGTTACGGACGGGTGTTGGGGAGCGGTATTCGAGTGAAATGGAGACGCAAGGACGTATTTCTTTGCAAGTCTCTGATTTTCGTCAATCGCAATGCTCAAGTCTGTGAGGGCTAATTCTGAATCTCAAGTCCCCTGTGTAACGTCAGTTCGGGATCGGACAGTTTCGGGTGAAGGTGGGGAATGGGGAATGGAGTTTTCCTCCTTAACCGAGAGACGATTCACTCCGGTATGGTGTGCCGGGTCTGAGTGTGTTTCCCCAGATACTCTCGAATCGCCAGACCCCTCGAACTTCGCCCAGATTCACGATTTCCGGCTGCGGCTTAACCCGAATTTACGTTTTGTAAGGAATCCTGAATCTCAAGTCCCCCTTTTTAAGGAATTCTGAATCTCAAGTCCCCCTTTTTAAGGAACCCTGAATCTCAAGTCCCCCTTTTTAAGGGGGATTTAGGGGGATCGTCCGTACCTCATCCATTAGAAAAATACTATACACATCCTTAATTCGATCGAGGCGTCCCGATTTTCGTCTCAACCTGACTGCCGATAGCTGACCGCACGAATGCTGATATCATAACCGATTGTTATTCGATTCCGGATTTGTTACTGAATGAAAATTGCCACCTGGAACGTCAACTCGATTCGCACTCGTCAAGATATCGTCGTCGATTGGTTACAGCAAACGCAAGTCGATGTTTTATGCCTGCAAGAAACCAAAGTCGTTGACGAACTTTTTCCCAAAGCACCCTTCGAAAATATCGGCTATCACGTCTATATTTCCGGTCAAAAAGCCTATAACGGCGTTGCAATTTTTAGCCGTTCTCCACTACAAGATATTTGCCTCGGATTCACTCCTATTTTAGGTGAAGAATTGGTGGGAGAGTTCGATATTCAAAAACGATTAATTGCTGGAACTTTCGAGGGAATTCGGATTATTAGTACCTACGTACCCAATGGTAGCAGCATCGATAGCGATAAATATCAATACAAATTGCACTGGCTGGAACTGTTACGGCAATATCTCGACAAGCAGATTGACAAAGAAACGAGTTTATGCATCTGCGGAGATTTTAATATTGTCCCCGACGATCGAGATATTCACACCCCCACCACCCCAAAAGACAAAGTTGTGGGCACGACACCCCCGGAACGCCAAGCCCTCAAGGAGATTCTCGACCTCGGACTCACGGATGCCTTTCGTCAGTTTACCCAGGAAGGGGGGATTTATAGCTGGTGGGACTACCGGGCGGCTGCCTTTCGCCGCAATCGGGGATGGCGCATCGACCATCATTATCTCACGCCGGCATTATCCAAACGAGCGATCGCCTGTACCATCGATGTTGCCCCCCGCAAGCTACCCAAACCCAGCGACCACACCCCCGTTATCGTCGAGTTATCATAACTTCTATCTCACACCGGCATTATCCAAACGAGCGCGATCGCACCCCTGTTATCGTCGAGTTAGCATAACCTCTTGGTAATATTGATACATCGCGATGTAAGCCAACGACCAATCAAATCTACAGTGCAAAGTATGGTGCAAATCATGATGCGATCGCCCCACACCCAGGTATTTAAATGTTTTTAGTCACAGGGGCAACCGGCGGATTGGGCCGCCGAATTATTCGCATTCTGCGCGATCGCGACGAACCCGCAACGGCATTCGTGCGCCTCACCTCTCGCTACGGGGAGTTGGAACAGCGCGGCGCAAAGATTTGTATCGGCGATTTGCGCCGGGATAAAGATATTCGCAAAGCCTGTCAGGGCGTGCGTTACATCATCAGCGCCCATGGTTCCACCGAAGCCACTGGCGATGCTCAAGAACTCGACTACCGCGCCAATGTCGAACTCATCGATCGCGCTTTGGAAACGGGGGTGGAGCATTTCGTGTTTATTTCCGTTTTGGGGGCCGATCGCGGTTACGAAGATTCTCCCTCGTTTAAAGCCAAGCGGGAAGTGGAAAAATACCTCAAAGCCAGCGACTTGAACTATACCATTCTCCGGCCGTCCGGCTTTGCTTCCAACCTGCTACCGCTGGCCCAACGGTTCCAACTTACCGGAGTTTACGTCCTCATCGGCGATCCCCAAACTCGCAGTTCGATCGTCAGTACCGACGATTTGGCGAAAATTGCCGTGGAGTCGGTGGCAGTGGCGGGGGCAAAAAACCAGGTAATACCTGTCGGTGGCCCGGAAATCCTCAGTCGGGAGGATATCCCCAAGATTTTCAGCCGCATTTTCAACCGAGAACCGATGTTGCTCAATCCGCCTCTGTCTTTGCTGGATGGAGTGCGCAGCAGTATTGGGTTGGTGAACCCAGAATGGCAGAAGTCGTTGGGGAATTTGCGGGTGTTGCTGGCGAACGAGTTTTTCTGCACGCCGGAGGAAATCGATCGGTTGCAAACGCTGTTTAATATGAAGATGGAATCTCTCGAATGTTTCGTTCGTCGTTATTTGGTGACGGGAAATTAGGAGAATGAAAAATTAAAAATGCAAAATTAAAAATTGCAGTTGTAGTTGTAGGGTGGGCAGTTTTGCAGTCGCCATTACGGTTAGGACACTTTGACCCATCTTACTGAAGTCTTTCTCCCCCTGCTCCCCCTGCTCCCTCCTTCCACTCGCGCTCGATTTTTTCGAGGTCTTTGACTGCGCCGAGTTTCTCAAACAGGTTGCGGGCGGTGGTGTAGTGCTGCTGGGCGAGGTCGGGGTTATTGCGCTTTCGTTCGAGTTGAAAGAGACGATAGTTCGTTTCGGCAACGTGCCAAGTCATGCCGAGGGTTTCCATTTTCTCCAGCGCATCTTTGAGTAAGGCTTCGGCTGAGTCGAGATTGCCCCGCCCCAGTTCGTTTTCGCCTAAACAGCCGATGGAAGTGGCCATCCCGGCGCGATCGCCGAGTTCTTCCCTCAGTTGCAAAGATTGGCGGAAGAGGATTTCGGCGGCTTCCCAGTTGCCCCGATTGCGTTGGATATCTCCCAAAACTTCCCAGACAGCAGCTATGCCCGAGCGATCGCCGAGTTCTTCGCGCAGTTGCAAAGATTGGCGGAATAGGGATTCGGCAGCCTCCCAGTTCCCCTGCTTGCGTTGGATATCTCCCAAGAGTCCAGTCAATTGAGCGATCGCACTGTCGCTCCCGTGACGTTGGGCTAAATGCAGTGCCTCTCGATAATACGCCTCTGCCTGCTGCCAATCCCCCCAATCTCGATACCGCGACCCCAATCGTGCCAGAGGGCAACAAGACGATCGCGATTCCACGCATCCAGAGGCATAATCGATATCGTTCGGGGTAAATTGAGCAATGAGTTTCCTACATTTAACAACTCATTCCCCCAACAATCCGGACAAAAAAACATCTGCTAAAGCCCAAATAGACCCTAGCAGATGGCAGTTGTTGAGTTTACGGAAATCTTAGGTTAGCGCTTCCAAGTAGTCGCGAACTTGATTGCGACGCTTCGGCTGGCGCAGCTTTTGTAACGCTTTGGCCTCAATCTGCCGGACGCGCTCGCGGGACAAATCCAACGCCCGACCGATTTCAGCCAGAGAATACGGATTGCCATCACCCAGGCCGTAGCGCAGGCGAATCACGTCCCGTTCCCGAGAACTGAGGTCGGCAAGCAGCTTGTGCAAGTCGCGCTGGAGAGATTCGCGCATGAGCAAATCTTCCGGAGAGATATCGTCGGTTTCGAGCAAGTCGCCGAGTTCGGTATCCTTTTCCTTACCCACTTTGGTATCGAGAGATACGGAGCGCGGCACTCGCAACAAGACTTCCCGCACCTGATCGGGGGTCATCTTCAATTCGCTGGCGATATCCTCCAGGGTCGGCGTGCGGCCCTGTTCTTGGGCAAACTTGCGTTGCGCTTTCTTGATTTTGTTGAGCTTTTCGGTGATGTGAACCGGCAGGCGAATCGTGCGGCTTTGGGTGGCAATGGCCCGCGTAATTCCCTGGCGAATCCACCAGTAAGCGTAGGTGCTGAAGCGATAGCCTCGGGTGGGGTCGAACTTTTCGACGGCCCGTTCGAGACCGATGGTTCCCTCTTGAATCAGATCGAGCAGTTCCAAGCCGCGCTTTTGATATTTCTTCGCCACCGACACCACTAAGCGCAGGTTGGCTTTAATCATGTGGGCTTTGGCTTGCTTGCCTTCGGTTTGAATCTTATCGAGTTCTTCGACGCTCAAACCCACCAGTTTCGCCCACTGGTGTTTGCCTTGAATCAGGGTTGGCTTGAGTTCGTTGAGGGCAACGCCGCCTTCTCGGGCCCATCGCTCTAGGGAAGGTCGGTGTCCCAACTGGGAGGTGAGGCGATCGCGCGCTTCAACCAGGTTCACGCAGCGCCCGAGCAGTTCGTCGCCGTCTTCGGCTGCCTGAGCGCGAACTTCTAGCAAGCTGACGTACTGCTGAACTCTTTGTGCTTCAGAAACTTCTTCGTCCCGTCCGAGGAGATCGACTTTACCAATTTCTTGGAGGTACAAACGAACGAGATCGGTGGTGTTGCGCTTTGCCCGCGACGAGAGACTATCTGCTTCTGCGTATTCCACTTCCATTCCAGATTGTGGCAGAGTCGTCTGGGAGGTACTATCTTGAGTGGCGAGTTCTAAATCGTCAAAATTATTCGCATCCGGCTGACGATCGGATTCAACATCTTTAAAGAAAGAAGTTCCTGGCATAGTAATTTTCTCAATAGCTCCTGGAAAAAGGAGGCTGGGCTGAATGGACTGAGGATGGACTCAGGCTCGTTCTTCCCTAGGGTTGACGATCGGTACTCGAAACTGATATTTTATCAGTCACCGCTAGGTTGAAAAGCCTGCAAAAGAGCTGTCAAGATATCAATCGATACTGACAGTATTCCTTCACAGCTAGACTGGTGGCAGAAGTATTTGGACGTTTGTCGAGGCTTTTGCCTTCACTAATTACAGTATAAAATCACACAACCCCATGTTGAAGTGACTGGGGTCAATGTTCGGTGATGATTCTTGTCACAACCTTGGTGACCTTCGATCGCTGACAAAGGTCACTTGCCATTGTATTATATAAGCGCAGCGTTAAAAAATCGACCCGAAAAACCGAACCTCAACCGGAATTTAAGCGCGACGTTCGACGCTAAGTTCTACGGGCGAGGATACCGCTCCATCAAAGACCTCACCTGTTCGGCGTGATAAGAGCTGCGAGTGAGGGGAGAGGCGACCACCTGCAAAAATCCCAAAGATTCTCCCAACTGCTGCCACCGCGCGAATTGCTCTGGCGCGATGTATTCTTTGACCTGAAGGTGCTTTTGACTCGGCTGTAAGTACTGCCCGATGGTCACAATGTCGCAATTGACAGCTCGCAAGTCTTCGAGGACGCGATCGACTTCTTCAATGGTTTCTCCCAACCCCACCATAATCCCCGATTTGGTATAAACCCGAGGGGAAATGTCCCGACAGCGTTGGAGTAACTCTAAAGAGCGATCGTACTCCCCCTGGGGGCGAACCCGACGATACAGGCGCGGTACGGTTTCGGTATTGTGATTGAGGACTTCCGGTTCGGCGGCGAGAATTTCCGCGAGGGCGTTCGGGTTCCCGCACAAATCGGGAATCAGTACTTCAATGGTGGTTCCTTTAGATGCCGCGCGCACCGCTTCGATGCAACGGACGAATTGCGCAGCTCCCCCATCGGCCAAATCGTCGCGATTGACGGAGGTAATCACCACGTGATTGAGCCTCATCCGCCGCACCGCTTCCGCCAGGCGATCGGGTTCCGTGGGATCGAGGGCGGTTGGCTTTTTCTCGAAATCGATATCGCAGTAGGGACAAGCTCGGGTACAAGCCGGTCCCATAATCAGAAATGTGGCCGTTCCATTGTGGAAACACTCGCCGATATTGGGGCACGAGGCTTCCTCGCACACGGTATTGAGTCCCAAGTCCCGGAGGGTTTCTTTAACATTGCCGACGCGCTCCCACTGGGGCGCTTTAACTCGTAACCAACTAGGTTTCACGATCGCCTGCTGAAGTTGAGTGAGAATGACTGTGTAATATCCTAGCGGAATTCGCGCGGGTAAGGCGCGATCGTTTGATATAGTAGAAGAGCAAATACAATAAACGGGATGTAGCGCAGCTTGGTAGCGCACTTCGTTCGGGACGAAGGGGCCGCTGGTTCGAATCCAGTCATCCCGATTTGAAAAGAGGAAAAATCGTGACAGCAACACTGTACTAGCTTGGCGTGCAGCTTCTTCGAGGCTGAGTTTGCCATCGTGAAACTCCCCAAAAATGCCTCATGCTGCTATGTTAGGTTGGAGGCAAGTACAAGTCATTAATAGTGAGTGCATGGGGAGAGTTTACCAGCGAGTCCTGCTAAAGCTGAGCGGTGAAGCCTTGATGGGCAATCTAGGCTACGGTATCGATCCCGTTGTCGTGCAAGACATCGCTCAAGAGATCGCTCAAGTAGCAGCGACCGGAACCCAGGTGGCGATTGTCGTGGGCGGTGGCAATATCTTTCGAGGCGTGAAGGCAGCTTCTGCGGGCATGGATCGGGCAACGGCAGATTATATCGGCATGATTGCGACGGTGATGAACGCCATGACCCTTCAGGACGCGCTCGAACAAATAGACGTCCCCACTCGCGTCCAGACGGCGATCGCCATGCAAGAGGTTGCCGAACCCTATATCCGCCGCAAAGCCATCCGCCACCTAGAAAGAGAGAGAGTCGTAATATTTGGGGCCGGCTCGGGCAATCCCTTTTTTACCACGGATACCACAGCAGCACTGCGAGCGGCGGAAATTGATGCCGAGGTGATTTTCAAAGGGACGAAGGTTGATGGCATCTACGACAGCGATCCCAAAACCAATCCCGAAGCTCGTCGGTACCAAACCCTTACCTACAGTCACGTTTTAACTCACGATCTGCGGGTGATGGATAGTACGGCGATCGCCTTGTGTAAAGAAAACGATATTCCGATTATTGTATTTAACCTATCCGTTCGCGGTAATATTTGTCGAGCGGTCAACGGAGAATCTGTAGGAACGATTGTGGGAGGTTCTTGTGAAGTTAGCTGAAGCCGAAGCGTCGATGAAAAAGGCTGTAGAAGCCACGCAACGGGCGTTTAACACTATCCGCACGGGGCGGGCGAAGACTTCCCTCCTCGATCGGGTGATGGTCGATTATTACAATACCCCAACACCCTTAAAGAGTTTGGCAATCATCAGCACGCCGGATTCTTCAACCATTACCATTCAACCCTACGATCCCGGCAGCCTCAACCTGGTCGAAAAAGCCCTGCTGACCTCCGATCTCGGGCTGACTCCCAGCAATGACGGCTCGATCGTGCGCCTCAACATTCCCCCGCTGACAAGCGAACGCCGCCAAGAACTGGTTAAACTCGCCAGTAAGTTTGCAGAAGAAGGGAAAGTCTCCGTGCGCAATATTCGCCGAGATGCGATCGACAGCGTTCGCAAGCAGGAGAAAAACAGCGACATCTCAGAAGATGAATCGCGAGACCTCCAAGGTGATATCCAAAAGGCAACGGATAAGTATATTGCTCAAATTGAGAAAATCCTGGGAGAAAAAGAAAAAGAGATAACGACGGTTTGAAATCCCCTGGGGTCATCTGCCATATTGGAGTCGGGGATGCTGTTGGAACGACCAACCGCGAATTCGTAATTTTTCATCATTTAATTTTTTAACGATGTACGATTGCATTATTGTCGGCTCAGGCCCAGCTGGCGCAACGGCTGCATATCATCTCGCTGCCCGAGGACATTCGGTCCTGATTTTAGAAAAGGCATCCTTGCCGCGATATCGCCCCTCTGGTGGGGCACTTTCTCCGGCGATCGCCCAATGGTTCGACTTCGATTTAGCGCCGACGATTTCCATGAAAGTCGATCGAGTTCGCTACACCCTCAAAAATAAAGACCCGGTAGAAGTCAAACTCGAAACCGCCGAACCGATGTGGATGGTGAAGCGCGACACCTTCGATCGCTTTTTGGTTCAACAAGCCCAAGATAAAGGAGCCGAACTTCGCGATAACACCACGGTGACGGGAATCGAATTCAAAGGCGATGGCTGGCAGGTCAATACCACCGGCGAAGCGGTCATGGGTCGATATCTCATCGGTGCCGACGGTCCCACCGGATCGATGGCAAAGTGGCTCAAACTCAAGCCGGCTAAAACTCGATCGGCCGCCGCTTTAGAAATTCCCGCTTCAAACCCCGACCCCGCCATTGGCTTCGAGATGGGTTTAGTCAAAAATGGCTTTATTTGGAACTTCCCCAAAGCCGATGGCTATTCCCTCGGTGCGGCAACGATGCTCGGAGGCGATTCCAAAAAACTCCCGAGTATTCTCTCCGACTACGCTGGGAAAATCGGATTGGATGTAAAATCCGGTCAATCCTACGAGCATTCTGTGACCTTGTGGGATGGCGATCGCACCCTACACAGCCAAAATGCCCTGTTAGCCGGAGATGCGGCTGGCGTGGCCGACCCGTTTACCGCAGAAGGCATTCGACCGTCAATCTATACCGGCGTGAAAGCAGCGGAGGCGATTTCAAGTGCCCTCAAAGGTCAAAGCAACGCTCTCGCCGAATACACCCAAATTATTAAAGACACTTGGGGGACGGAGATGGCTTGGGCCGGACGGCTAGCCGGGGCATTTTACCGCTTCCCCGGAATCGGTTACAGAGTTGGCGTGAAGCAGCCGATTGCCACTCAACTGATGCTGAAAATTCTCTGCGGGGAAGACCAGTATTCTCGATTGGTGGGTCGCGCAACTAAACGTCTGACGGGCGGATTGTTTTAAAGGCTAATTCTTTCGTCACTGTTCGACGAGATGAAGCGGGCGATCGATCGCCCGCTTTGTTTTAGTGAAAAAGGAGAAAAACGATCGCCCAGTCTTCGTTGTCAATTGTCAATTGTCCATTGTCCATTGCTGAGAACGACGAGTCGCCGCAACTGGTAAACCCCCAAACGTCATCGCCAGATTTTCTTCGGTAAATACATCTTCCGTCGTTCCGGTGGCGAGAATGGTTTGATTGAGCAAAATCACCCGATCGCAAAATGTGGAAATCGATGCCAAATCGTGAGTAGAAACCAAAATCGTATGACCGGCATCTCGCAGTTGCAGCAGTAAATCGATAATGCTCTTCTCCGTTTTCACATCCACGCCAGTAAAGGGTTCGTCGAGTAACATCACTTGACCCTCTTGAGCCAAGGCCCGCGCCAGAAACGCCCGTTTTTTCTGCCCCCCGGAGAGTTCGCCAATTTGACGATCGCAAAAATCTGTCATCCCCACCCGCGCCAGACTTTCCATCACCAAACGACGATCTTTTGCTGAGGGAATTCGCAGCAGATTCATGTAACCGTAGCGTCCCATCATCACCACATCCCACACGCTGACGGGGAAGTTCCAATCCACTTCATCGGCTTGGGGAACGTAAGCCACTAATTGTTGTTTTTGCGCCTTGCGGATAGGTAACCCATGAATGCTCACCTGCCCCTGCTTGGGTTCGAGAAATCCCATAATCGATTTAAACAAGGTGGATTTACCGCCCCCATTCGGGCCGACTAAGCCGGTAATTTTGCCCGGTTGAACGTTGCAACTGGCATCGTATAGAGCGAGGCGAGCGTTGTTGTAGGTGACACTGATGTTATCGACGGTAATTCCAGAAGTTGGGGCGATCGTTTGAGTCATCATGGCGGTGGGGATGGTGGGTTGGATGATGGAAAACCTTCTGTTTCACAAGTAATAAGTTGAAAGTAATAAGTAATAAGTTTGACAATAGCTTCAGATCGGAGGATTCAAAAAATGAATTGGGTCTAAGTCGTTTCTTCACGAATTCAGAAGTTCATCTACCGTTTTCGCGCGTCGCTTAACCTACACGACTTATCACTTATCACTTATCACTTATCACTTATTACTTATTACTTATTACTTATTACTTAAGCCCGCTGGGCTTTGGTGACTTAGGGTTCGTTGGCAGTACTCCCGGCTAAAAGACCGTTGCTAATCGTGCGGGCATCGTATTCGAGTAAATCGAGAAAGGTGGGCACCGGGCCATCTTCCGTGGAGAGGGAATCGACGTAGAGATTGCCCCCGAAACGAGCGCCCGTGGCTTTGGCAACTTCCTCCTGACCTTCGCTACTGACGGTACTTTCACAAAAAACCGTGGGCACGGAATTGGCTTTTACTTCTTCGATAACTCCTTGAATCTGTTTGGGAGTCGATTGCTGTTCGGCGTTGATGGGCCACATATAAATCTCTTCGAGGTTGTAATCGCGCGCCAGGTAAGAAAATGCCCCCTCGCAACTCACCAGATAGCGTTGGTTTACCGGCAAGCGTTCTAAGTCTGCCTGGAGTTCGGTATCGATCGCTTTGAGTTGTTCGCTGTAGGCTGCGGCGTTGGCGTTATAAGTTTCTGCGTTGTCTCGATCGAGTTCGACGAAGGCTTTGCGAATATTCTCGACGTAAATTAAGGCATTGCGCGGCGACATCCAAGCGTGGGGGTTGGGCTTGTCCTGGTAGGGGCCCTCGGCAATGGGAATCGGTTCGATCCCGGCGGTTAAAATCGCGGCTGGAACGTCGCTTAAGTTGTTGTAGAATGGCTCGAACCAGCGCTCTAGATTCATGCCGTTGTAGAGAATCAGGTCGGCATCTTCAGCTTTGGTTAAATCGCTCGGTGTGGGTTCGTATCCGTGAATTTCTGCCCCAATCCGAGTAATGGATTCGACGATGAGTTTGTCTCCGGCCACGTTACGGGCCATATCCGCGAGGATGGTAAAGGTGGTAATGACTTTCTTTTTGCCCTCAGAATCTGTTGGAGTCGTTTGGGTTGCGGCTTCTGTACTCTTGTCGCCCGGTGGGGAACTCTCCGGATTCGTCCCCGTACAACTCCCCAGCCACAGTGCCAAAATAATGCTAGAAGCGATCGCCCAAACTCTCGAAGGTAAAGGTTTTGTCATCTATTGCTCCCGATCTGGTGACCCCGTATCTTAATAGTGTTGGTGAAATTGTGAAAACAACGTCGAAACGGTGGGTGTAAAAATGCTCCCAACTCGAAGCCTCAGTCGGGACAGAATATCCTCTGGGTTCGTAAAGGTTGGCTGAGAAGTTACTCGATTGTTTTTGTTTTCATAATTATCTCATTTTCATTTTTCTCTCATAATTGAAGGAATGCCAGGAACTGTAATATTTCTTAAAATTGAAGAGCGTTCGTTCCAGGCGATGACCTTTGCCCCATTCACCCGATCCGATCGCTAAGAAATGCGGAACAATATACAGTAAACGTAATAATAAAAGTAATAATACTTAATCAAATTCACAAACAACGATTCATGCCCCTAGAGCAACTTTCGCCATCGAACTCACCTCAATCGGCAACTCAACCCCAACCGCAGGACTCCTCCGCGTTTGATTTCGATATCACGATCGTCGGTGGCGGGGTTGTCGGTACCACCCTTGCCTGTGCATTGAAAGATTCGGGATTGAAAGTAGGTTTAATCGATGCCCTTTCTCCCAGTGAAGCTGCTGCCCGACAACAAGTGTATGCCGTTTCCTTGCTCTCGGGGCGCATTCTCGAAGGAATCGGAGTTTGGGACAAAATATTGCCGAGAATTACCACGTTTCGTAATATATCCCTCACCGATTCCGATCGGGCGGAAGTAATGTTCGCCCCGACGGATTTAAATCTCGATCGCCTCGGTTACGTCGCAGAGCATACGCCCTTACTCACGGAATTACAAGCCTTTTTAGCCTCCACGGAAAACGTTAGCTGTTTGTGTCCCGCCCAGGTGATTGGCGTAGAATACCAAGACGATGGAGCGAGCGTCGAAATAAAAACAGAAGATACAACTCAAAAACTTCGGACTCGATTGCTGGTGGCTGCAGATGGCTCGAAATCCCGAGTGCGAGAGGCTGCAGGCATTCCTACTCGCGGCTGGAAATACTGGCAATCGTGCATCACCCTCAAGGTGAAACCCGAAAAATCCCACAATAACGTTGCCTACGAGCGGTTTTGGCCCAGCGGTCCGTTTGCCATTTTGCCCCTCACGGATAACCGATGCAATATCGTCTGGACGGCCCCTCACGAAGAGGCGAAAGCCTTGGCAGCCCTGGATGACGATCGCTTTTTAGAAGAGTTGCACCGTCGCTACGGCGATCGCATGGGACGAGTTTCCATTGCCAGCCCCCGCTTTGTCTTCCCAGTTCAATTGATGCAAAGCGATCGTTACGTTCGATCGCGCTTGGCACTGGTGGGAGATGCGGCCCACTGCTGCCATCCCGTCGGCGGACAGGGTTTGAATTTGGGGATTCGGGATGCAGCGGCCCTGGCGCAAGTGTTGAAAACAGCGTCGCATAAAGGAGAAGATATCGGCGACGTGCGGGTGCTGCAACGCTACGAACGCTGGCGTAAATGGGAAAACTTGGTTATCCTCGGGTTTACGGATTTCCTCGATCGAATGTTTTCCAATGCTTGGTTGCCGCTAGTTGCCCTGCGACGGCTGGGTTTGTGGGTGATGCGCAGGATTTTTCCCGTCAAACATTTGGCACTGCGCTTGATGACGGGGTTACTCGGGAGAACTCCGGAGTTAGCGCAACGATAGAGCAAGCGTTATCGCCGTCAGCACTCAGCATTCAGCATTCCGACCCAACTTTTTCAGATGCGAGCCATCGGCAATCGCTCATCCATCGTGGATCGGGGCAATCGAGTGCCTCAATATCTGAAATCCTTGGTTTTTGTCGATCTCCGATTGCCATGGGTTATGGGGCAAAGACCGATCGAGTCACAGAACTTCGATCGGTCTTTGCAATAGCACAATTTGTGTCATGATTTTTTGACTTTAGGAGTCGAGCAAAAGGTCGATCGGCAATTCTTAGTGTCATGATTTACTGACATTACGATCCCCGTTTTGCCCGTAACTTCGTAAATCCTTGCCAAATCAGTCTTTCACCCCCCCTCGATCCCGAAAAGATTTTATGTAAGATATACCTAGTGCCGCGATCCCCGCGATCCCAAAAAAATGCTATCTTTTGCATTTTATTTAAAAAAAGTGTTTAGGAGACTCGTTTTCTCAATAACCTGGAGACTCAACCCATGGCACAAGACCGCCCACCTTTAGAAGAGATGACCTTACGACAGCTGCGTAAAGTGGCAAGTCAGTACGGCATCTCTCGTTACAGCCGGATGCGCAAGTCGCAACTTCTGGCTTCAATTCAAGAAGCTCAACCCGCAAATATCTCGATCGGTACATCTCGCACGCTGGAGGCACAGGAAGAAGTGGAAGCTGCAAAGTTTGAACTCGGACAAGAAGATCGCACGGCAGACACGCTTGCTTCTGTCGATGAAGGACTCGCAGACCTACCCGAAGGCTACGGTGAAAGTCGCATCGTTCTGATGCCTCGCGATCCCCAGTGGGGCTACTGCTACTGGGATGTGTCTAACGAGCACAAAGAAGACCTGCGCCGCCAGGGAGGACAGCAACTCGCCCTGCGGATTTACGACGCTACTGATATTAGCCTCGAAGCCCAAAGCCCCCACAGTATTCAGGAATATCCCTGCGACGAAATGGCGCGGGAGTGGTACGTTCCCATCCCCGTGAGCGATCGCGATTACATCGTGGACATCGGCTACCGCTGCGCTGACGGACGCTGGTTGATTCTGGCCCGTTCGGCTGAGGTTCGCATTCCTCCGGTGTATCCTTCTGACTGGATCGAAGATAAGTTCCTCACCATTTCCTGGGACGAAGACTTACGCGGCAAAACCTTCGCCAAGTTGGTTCCCCCCAGCCTGCGTCAAACCGGTGTCGATGCGGCAGGCAATCCCATTTACGACGAAATCTTCGGCATGGCCGAGTCCGCCGAAGCGATGCGAGTTGCCGGTTCGCTGTTCGGTTCCATGCATCAAGTTCCCGAACAAGCCATCAGTTCCTACATCTTCCCCTCCGGTGTGGGAATGTGGGCGCTTCCCACGGCTTCTGGCATCAATATGTCCGGCGTGGGAATGTCCGGTGTCGGATTTGGCGCCTCCGCACCGCCGATTCGTCCTCGCAAGTTCTGGTTGGTTGCCGATGCCGAACTCATCGTTTACGGTGCCACCGAACCCGATGCCAAAGTTACTGTTGGCGGCCGTCCCATCAAACTGAATCCCGACGGTACGTTCCGCTTCCAGATGTCCTTCCAGGATGGCGTTATCGACTATCCCATCGTTGCAGTAGCCGCCGATGGCGAACAAACTCGATCGATTCACATGAATTTCGAGCGCGAAACGCCCTCCCGCCACACCAACACCAAGGAAGAAGCCTTGGAAGAGTGGTTGGTATAGGGCCAATCGAGGGCAACCTCAAAGTAAATTGAGCTAAATTCATGGAAACCCCCAACACTCAGTTGGGGGTTTTTGTTTGAGTACGAGCGTTGCGACTCCAAGGCTTGAGAAGCGCGTCCCGCTCACGATTTCCCCGGTCTACACTGATAGCCGTCGCCACTTCCGTTAGGACACTTCGATCGTTAACGTCAGTTCGGGATAACATTTTCCGGTGAGGATGGGGTGTGGGGTTTGGGGTGTAGGGAGAAACTCCATTCCCCATTCCCTCTGCTCCCAACGGTCACTGATGTCCTAACACGACTGCACATATCAGCACACATCGCTATCAGGTCCCACGGGTATGCGTCGTGCTATACAATATCCGAGATTTCTCGATCGACGCGATCGCACTTGCCTATGTTGACCTGCAGTTTCCATCAATGTCAGAACAATCTAACTTAACCCCAGATTCCACCCCTTGGTATATCGTCAAATATTCAACCGGCACTTGTGATATTTTGGGCGGCGATCGCCCTCGCACTCCAAATGATGTAGAAATTATCGAGCGCTGGGGTCCGTTTCCCTCTCCTCAAGAGGCGATCGCCCGTCGGATTGGTTTGATTCGGGCTGGGAAATGCCAGCCTCAATAGTCGCTCCGCGTTCGTGAACTGCTTTTTTCCACGAAATCAATATGACTGACGTACTCTCAATATTTTTATTCGACACGTTGAATATATTTTGGCTCGGTTTGGGGTTGTTTTTTGCGGCTATTCTTGAAGCATTTTTGTGGAAAACACCCGTGTTTCAATTTTTTAATACGCCGATTCAAACGGAATGGTTTGGTGCTAACAAAAAATGGCGAGGCTTAATTAGTTTACCCATTGCCCATACCGTCAGCGTATGTTTATTTCAGTTTTTCGAGCATCTATTATTCTCCATTTCAGATATTTTTGTCTGGTTTTCGAGTTTTAACGTATTAGAATATGGGCTACTTGTTGGTTTTGTTTTTAATTTAGCGGAACTCCCCAATTCTTTCCTCAAGCGACGATTGAAAATTCCCCCCGGAGATGAAAGCAGCCGATTGTTTTATTTTATCGACCACATGGATTCGACATTTGGAGTTGTTATTTTGTGGTTCCTCTATTTTCAGTTTCCTACTCACCTGGCAATCTCTGGGTTTATCGTCACGCCGCTGTTATTTATGGGAGCAACCGTACTGAGAAAAAAATTAGGATTGAAGTAAATTTTGGACTGGGTTGGTGTACTATATATCCGGACTGAGTACATCTCAAGTTTAAACTTAAGTTTCAAGTTATAACTGTTTCCTCGATGTGTGGAAACAGCTACGTGTTATTACCTAAATTTGAGTGACACCGAGTGCAGGAAAAAAAGTCACTCGTCTATAATTCGCGTTCGAAAGCCGAGAATGCGATCGAATCGTTATGAAAATGGTCCGGGAGGGAATACAAGCGACAAAAATCCAGACATATTTAAAGCTTTACACAAACTTTACGAAGATAACGTAAAGTCGATCTCATCAATTTCTAGATCGCTACAAGTCAATCATCACAGTTGTTTGAATCTTTTCTTTAAATTTTGCGAGTCGGGGAAAATCATTTTGAATTGTCTCTTATACGAATTTTTACTGTCAAATTGTGACAGAAGAGACTTGCAAGATGAAAGAGTAAAGTTTAAAATTTATTCTACGTTCCGTATTTATTCGCACGAACTAAGTGTCTTGCAGTGTCATATGCGCGTATCTACTTAGCTAGTGCAAGACCAATCGGAGCGAAAAATCTAAATCTTGACAAACAGATCCCTTGACTCGTTGCTCTAACGGTAACCCATGTAGTCATGAAGCAACTCGAATTATCCGTCTTTCTAGCCCTAGTTGCACTTATCTTTGGAGGGCACTATCTCTTTCGCAATACTGGACCGCTTCGCAGCCATCGCTCGACAACCTACGTTCCCGAAGCCAATCTGAGCGATGGAGATAGCTGGGAGGCCTGGCAAGAAACCGTGGGCAATTCAGTTTCCACGGAAGCTTACGTGAAACAAGCTCCATCGTCGATGCGTACGGTTCCATCCAAGAGCCGAACGGTTGCTTCGAGCAGCTCTTCATCCAGCAGTCCTGAGCCTGAGGTGAATTTGGAACGGATGCGCCTCAACAGTGCTCCCCCAGAAGGCATGGGAGCAGAAGGCAGTTTTGCATCGAGTATCGTCTTAGCCAGTCCGAGTGCATTGCCATCGGAAAATACAGCTTTGCTCGAGCAAAATAACAACGTGGAAGGCGATCTCATCGACGATCCAAACTTGTTACCCAATCTCTTATCTTTGGGAATGTTCTCTGAAGGAGAAGAGAATCATTTCGATCGAGCTGGGAGCTTGCCAACTCAGCCAGTCTCTAACCTCAGTCCCCCATCGAACGTTGAAAGGACTGTGGTCTCCGTTCCCGTAGCCCTCCAAGCCGAAGTCGCTCAGCTTCCCACAACCCTAGATAAAAAAACAGCCTCGTCCGATCCTTTCTCTCCAGAACGGATTCTTTGGATCTCACTTCTGGTGACCTCCGCTTGTGGGGGAATTGGATTAGGAAAATATCTCCTTCCCAAGTACCAAGCTCGCAAGCACGCATCCGGGCATTCTTCTCCATCTGCCCAGCGAGCCATCGTCTATCGGTGGCGATGGCTTGTCCATCAATTGCTCGCACGGTAAGCATTCAGCCATAGCATGACGCCAGTTTGTGAGGACATTCAGAAACATTGCCCAATACCCAGCAATGAATAGAATTGTTGGGTCATCAACCCGAAAATCCTTGAAACCCTTTTGGAGGGCAGCCTTTTAGCTTTTCGAACTGACAATTCTTGAAATCTACTGCCAATAAACGTTTCAACGATTTTAATTTCGATTTCCCAATCACTCTAGGGCGTGTCATCAATTAAATCTAGAACCCTTTTCGCATCGGGATTTGAGAGCAAGCAAGCGAAAACATATAGAACAGCCAGAATCCATGCCGGGTAAGGTAAAGGATGTACAGCTAATTGATGACAGACCCGAATACACAGATCGTGTTTTCCTAATACATTTGCGTCGTGCGATATCCGTCGTCAGCTTCAGCGTCAAACAAGCCCAAGATTCTGCAGATCTACTAGATCTACTTCAGAGGCGAGAACTCAGATTCAATGAATGCTTGTCGATCGAACGGTTTCCGGAAACCGTTCAAAGCGCATCGCTGACGGTCGAATGCTTACTCGATCGCGTCAATCGATATCGAGAATGGTAAAGTTGACGGTATCGCTGGCAGTGGGGTCGATCGCAAATAACGCCGTTCCCCCTTCAAAAAATTGTTCTGCAAGGGGGCGCAATCCCAACCCCGACGTGATAAAAAGCGACACGTCATCGTCAGTATCATTACCATCATTTTCGATTAAATTCACCGCGACAATGCCGGTATCACCGATAATGCTAAAAGAAAGATTCGAGCCGAAGGGGTCTCCCAAAGCGAGAGGAACGTTGTCGGGCAAAATAACGATCGTCGTTTCTGTGAGGGTTCCGTCTTCGACATCAATGTCAATCTCGATGCGATCTCCGGTGACGGGGGTAAAATAAACGGAGCGATCGAATCCAATGGGAGAATCATCCGGCAATCGCAACGTGACAATTTCTAAATCCGTTGCCGATTGCTCTAAGCTGAGAATGCCATTAATAATCTCAACGTTATCGGATTCTCCACTCCAACCTTCCGCAACAATCAGATCCGAGGTCTCGCGATCCCAACCACCGACGGGTTGGATACTGGTACTCTCAGTATTTCGGAATCCTTCTTGGGAGGCACTGCCACCATCGATGGGGGTGAAGATTTCTGTGGGGGTTTCCACGAGATCGATCCCTAAAATTGTGGCAATGGCAGCATTGGTGAGGTTATCGGTGACGATGGTATTGGTTCCATCAAAACTGAAGGTGACATCGGCTTGAGTTAAACCGCTAAAGATGAGGGTATCCCCTTCGTCTGGGTTGTAGTCAGAGATCGTGTTGTTGCTGCTGTTCCCTTCGATGGTAAACTCATCCGCACCGCCACCCCCGATGAGTACGTCGAGTCCGGACCCCCCGATGAGGCGATCGCTGCCGTCTCCCCCTTCGAGGGTATCGCTTCCGAGGTCGCCCAGTAGCGTGTCGTTGCCAGTATCGCCAAAGAGGCGATCTTCATTTTGACCGCCAAATGCCAAATCGTTGCCATCTCCACCGCGAATAATATCGTTGCCAAGGTTGCCAAAGAGAACGTCGTCTCCTTCTCCCCCCTCGATCGTATCGTTATCCCGTCCGGCGGATACCGTATCTGCTCCACCGTTCCCAAAGAACATATCGTTTCCAGCATTACCGAAATAGGCGCGGGAACCGTCGTCATCCACCACCGAATCGTTACCCCCAAATAAGATAATTGAATCGACGCCAGGAGAACCGGCAAAGGCTCCTAACTGTGCGAGGGGCAGTTGGCTAAAGACGATCGCATCATCATTGAGAGTGCCAAACCCTAAATCTTGTTCGCTTCCCGTGACAATATCAACTAACACGATCTCATTCCTCCTAAAGATTAAGTGATTCTGTTTTTTTTTAGAGATATCTATTGAAATGACTGGTTTTAATCGAACGATCTAAAAATTCAGACAAGTCTTTCAAGAAATCAAACAATCTCGTGAAAAATTTGTCATTTTTGCCAGATTCTGAGAATAGTGTTAAGTTCCGTTTTCCTTTGATTTCTCAATAATTCTTAAAATTATAGGAGATATTCGAGCGAAACTTGTTAAGTTTGATTTTTTCTTTTTCGGTTTTGAGACCGCTTCAAGTCTTTCATTCGATCGCGATAGAAGAGATTCCTAAATTTTAAGAAACGTCAGAAATCGCCGCTAAAATTCCCAAATAATGTTACTTTTCTCTGCACTTGATTCCGATCGAGTCTAAACTGAAAAGTCTGTTGCATTTAGATTGAAAGCGACAAGTTAGACAGTCGAGCGTGGTTTGGAGCGAATCGATCTAAAGATTAATCTTAGCTCAAATCAATTAAAACAAATGAAAGATATCAAGAATTACAGTCAAACTTGGCTGAAATCCAGGTTCGTGCAAAATATGTCCAAAATACGTCATTGTTCTTTACAACCCGATCGTCTCTCAATCCTAGGGCAGCGCGGCAGAAATCAATAACGAGCTCTCAACCGGTAAAAGCGATGCATACTCAGCATTTTGCATTTTTAACGTTTCATTTTTAATTCCGTGTCGGGCGATCGAATGCGCGATCGAGTCATTACCAGATCTTCATTTCCTCGACGGGACGCGATCCCAAACGCGACGCTGACTGTTGCACCTGTGCGCCCAGACGGTACAATCTAAATCGCTACTCGTACCCGGAGCGATCGCCCCTTGCAAGTCCTCCTTCGATTGTCCCGACTCATCGATGCCCTCAACGAACGCATCGGTCGCTTGACCTACTGGTTGCTACCCGTGGCGATTCTCATTGGAACTTGGAATGCCGTTGGGCGATATATTGGCAAACAAATCGGGCAAAGCCTCACCTCCAACGCCTCCATCGAAGCCCAGTGGTATCTATTCGACCTCGTGTTTCTCTTCGGTGCCGCCTACGCCCTCAAACATAACGCCCACGTGCGGGTCGATTTATTTTACGATCGCCTCAATCCACAACGCAAAGCCCTCATCAACTTTTTAGGTTCTGTACTCTTTCTCATCCCCTTCTGCGCGATGGTAGTTTGGTTTTCCTGGACGCCGATTTTCAACTCGTGGCAAATTTGGGAAGCTTCCCCAGACCCCAACGGATTGCCTCGCTATCCCATCAAAACCGCACTCCTCATCGGCTTTGCGTTACTCATCCTCCAAGGGATTTCCGAAGCGATTAAGAATTGGGCGATTTGGCGCGGCAACTCGTTTCCCTCGGAGGATTCCCATGGCGATCGTTGATTGGTTAGGTCCGGCAATGTTCGTCGGCGCCCTGGGACTGCTGCTGCTGGGTTATCCCGTTGCCTTCTCCCTCGGTGGGGTGGCGATTCTATTTAGTCTGATCGGTGCGGCATTTGGTGTCTTCGACTTCGCCTTTTGGGGCAACCTCCCCCTGCGGATGTTCGGCATCATGCAAAACTCCACCCTCCTGGCGATTCCCTACTTTATCTTTATGGGGTCGATGTTGGAGAAGTCCGGCATTGCCGAACGGTTACTCGAAACCATGGGGATTTTGTTCGGGCGCGTTCGGGGAGGATTGGCACTAGCGGTGGTGTTAGTGGGGGCGCTTTTGGCAGCGACGACGGGGGTGGTAGCAGCGACGGTGGTAGCCATGGGTTTGATTTCCCTACCCATTATGTTGCGCTACGGCTACAACAAAGAACTCGCAACCGGGACAATTGCCGCCTCAGGAACCCTAGGGCAGATTATTCCTCCCAGCGTGGTTTTAGTGGTTTTGGGAGACCAACTCGGCATCTCCGTCGGGGATTTATTTCTCGGTTCGATGCTACCGGGGTTGATGATGACTGCTGCGTTTGCCATTCACGTGTTGGTGGTGGCCTTCGCGCGACCGGAACTCGCCCCCGCACTCCCTCCAGAGGTTCGCAACCTGGGCGGCAAAGATTTGGGGATGCGCGTCCTCAAGGTGATGATACCGCCCCTGGTACTGATTTTGTTGGTCTTGGGGAGTATCTTTTTCGGTCTGGCTACCCCCACCGAAGCCGGGGCAGTGGGTTGTGTCGGGGCCATGGTTTTAGCCGCTTTCAATCGCCAGTTGAATTTGAGTTCCTTGCGGCAGGTTTCCGATGCCACGATGCGAATTACTACCATGGTGATGTTGATTCTGCTGGGTTCGACGGCGTTTAGTTTGGTGTTTCGCGGCTTAGACGGCGATCGGTTTATGTTCGATTTGCTGGCGAACCTGCCCGGAGGAACCACCGGCTTTTTAATCGTCAGTATGGTGACGGTGTTCGCCCTCGGCTTTTTTATCGACTTTTTCGAGATTGCATTTATTATTTTGCCCCTGTTCAAACCCGTTGCAGAAACCTTGGGGTTGGATTTAGTTTGGTACGGGGTGATTATCGGGGCGAACTTGCAAACCTCGTTCCTCACCCCTCCCTTTGGGTTTGCGCTGTTCTACCTGCGGGGAATTGCGCCCCCAGAGGTGACGACGGGTGATATTTATCGAGGGGCGATTCCGTTTGTGTTGTTGCAACTGTTGGTGCTGATGTTGATTATTATTTTTCCCGGCATTGTCAGTTTTATTCCTTCGCTTTCCGCTGGAGTTTTGTAGGTTAACGTCAGTTTGGAGTAAGACAGTTACCCGTTCGGGTGGGGTTTTGAGCATTTTAGATTTTAGCCCTCGTGAATTATCCAGGCTAAACATTTTGCATTTTTCATTTTTCATTTTTAATTCTGCGTAGCAGCACTAAGGCTCGCTCGCCATCGGTTTGAGAACGCCGCGTTCGTCCCGGCGGAGGGGATCGGGTTGCACCGGTAGCGGCGCACCGGGGGCATCGAGAACGGAAACTCCGTACGGCCAATCGGGGGGGCAAATGGCAATGTATCGCGCGTATCCCCCCGTTCCACCTTCAGGTTTAGCAAATCCAATGGCAACCAACGCCCCGGCTTCGGGCACTTTATCTAAATTGGCGACTCCCTCGGCTTGGGTGTAGTGATTGTGCAACAGCCAGTATTCCCCTTCCAGGTTGGGAGTGGTGTCGGTATCGAGGGGTTCGTGCCCGTGAAAGAGGATATTGCGTTCTAAGTGGAGAAATTGCAACGCGGGTAGGGAAACACCGGGAAATGGCTTTTGATTAAATCGATCGACGTCCTCCCATTTCTGGTACCAGTCCGATCGAAACATGACTACCGAACCCTCTGGAATCTGCCCATACTGAGCTTCCCAACTTTGAATATCCTCGACGGTGGCGTGGTAGCCGGGGTCTTGGACAACTCGATCGCGAATATTAATGACGACGAGGGGACGAATGGCATAAGTGGGGGGCAAATCGCTGATGGTTGCGCCGTACTCATCCCAATGAGCCGGGGGATCGAGTTGGGTTCCGTACTGGTCGGTGGGGAGATGGTAGGCTGTGGCAATAAAACCGTGGTTGGTGTAAGTGTATTCTTCTCCAGTATTGATATAGTCGGGGATATCGGCCCCGGCGACAGCGGGGGCAAACGTGGCATTGCTAAATCCGGGCCACACGGGAATGGTGGGGCTGAAAGCGTGGGTGAGGTCGACGTATTTTGCCGATTTTAAGGTGGTTTCGTAAATCTGCCACAGGTCTGGTGTTAACGTTTGGGCTTGGACGGGGGTCACTATTGCGAAGACAAATAGGGCGATCGTTGTTGCCGTTGCCAATAGTGAGAGGAAGTAGCGAGTCATAGATTAACGTCAGTTCGGGATAAAACAATGACTGGTGAGTGTGGGGTGTAGGGTGTGGGGTGTGGGGTGTGGGGTATGGGGTGTGAGGTATGGGGTGTAGGGCATTGGTGAAAGGTTAAGGCGGTATTCACTTTGTCAACTGTCCAATAATCGACTGAAAACCCGGAGTCGGGGGGTCTCCCCCCAACCCTCCGCTTCGCTGCGCCCTCCCGTTGGGGGACGAGACGCCTCCCCCAAACCCACGGCAGACAAGAGTCAAATCGTGGAAAAGCTAAGTTTTTCAGGGGTTGAGCTATTCAAGTCAGTCAACTTGACATCTGGCAAAATTGCTTAACTTTTCACCAATGGGTGTAAGGTGTGGGGGGATAGAAGACCAGATGACTACCTCCGTTGACAAATTTTCCGGGTGTTGTTCGACTCCTTTCCACTTCCAGACATGACCCGAATCCACCTTAGTGCCCCACCACTTGAAGAGCCTTATCCCGAACTCACGTGAGATTAGGTTCTGTTGACATTTGTGTAAAGTAGGATTGATGCGCTTGCGGTGAATTAAATTTTGATGTCTAACCCATCTTTGCTTTCTGATGCAGTGTGGGAGTCATTATTGACTCAACTCCAGCAGCAACCGGGTATCTATATCGGAAGTGAATCGAACTGTCGTCGCTTCATCGAAGCGGTGCTGTGGATAGCTCGTTCGGGTGCTCAGTGGCGGCTCTTACCACCAAGTTATGGGAACTGGAACAGTGTTTTTAAACGCTTCAGCCGATGGAGCCAACGAGGAATTTGGCAACAGCTATTTGAGGGAGTCATTAGCGATGCCGACTTGGAAAATCTGCTCATTGACAGCACCATCGTCAGAGCTCATGCCTGTGCGGCAGGTGCAAAAGGGGGCAAGACACACAAGCTCTTGGTCGCAGTCGAGGCGGCTTTAGCAGCAAAGTCCATGCCATTACAGATGGACTCGGAAACCCACTAGGCTTTACCGTTACCCCCGGACAAACTCATGACATCACCCAAGCCACAATACTGCTTGAAAAGTGGCATTCCCAGTACGTCATCGCCGATCGAGGATACGATACTACAGCATTAGTAGTCGCTCTCGAAGAACAAGGAATCACCACGGTGATTCCTTCTCGACGAAACCGTAAGTCTCCACGAGATTACGATCGCCACATCTATCAGGAAAGACACCTAATTGAGTGTTTTTTCAACAAACTCAAACACTACCGTCGGGTATTTTCCCGTTTTGAGAAGACCGTAAACAACTTCCTCAGTTTTCTCTATTTCATCGCAGCTCTCATCTGGTTACGCTGAAATGTCAACAGAACCTAGAAGTATTGAACCGAACTCGATCTCGACCGTCATCAAACTGAAGGAGGTTGCCGATTTGCGGCAATGGGCATTCGCCAACCGGTACCAAAGGCGCGATCGGTAATTTTCAATCCGGGGGGGGCTTGCCGGCGTTTGAATTCCGCCCGTCGCACCAACCGTACTATCTGTTTAACTGTATCGCGATCGAATCCCACTGCAACGATTTCCTCGGGGGATTGGTGGTGGTGAATCAGTCGCTGCAAAATATCGTCGAGAATTTCGTAGGGGGGCAGGGAATCGCAATCGACTTGATTGGGTTTGAGTTCGGCACTAGGGGGCTTAACGATAATATTTTCAGGGATAATTTCTCGCCCCGGCTGGCGGGTATTGAGCCATTTACACAGGGAGAATACGCGGGTTTTAGGAACATCCGCTATTGCCGCCAAACCCCCATCCATATCGCCGTAGAGCGTGCAGTAGCCCACCGCCATTTCCGATTTATTCCCCGTAGATAGCAGCAGGTGTCCGAATTTATTGGCAATTGCCATCAGTAAATTGCCCCGAATCCGCGATTGCAGGTTTTCCTCCGCCACACCGGATTCCGTTCCGGCGAATAAGTCTGCGAGAGTGCGATCGAATCCCCCCATCAATTCGGCAATTTCCAGGGTATGGGTGGCCATCCCCAAATTTTCGGCGAGGGCGAGGGCATCATCTACAGAGGCTTTTGAGGTGTAGGGGCTAGACATGAGGACTCCCAACACGTTTGGGGCACCGATGGCTTCGGCCGCGATGGCAGCCACTAGGGCAGAATCGATACCACCGCTTAAGCCGAGGACGATTTTAGAAAAGCCGCATTTACGGGCGTAGTCTCGAACGCCGAGTACCAATGCCCCCCAAATTTCTTCCTCCGGGCATTGGGGCATGGGGGCAACGGAACCGGGCAAAAAGTCGCCGGTGGAGGCATCGAAGGCGAACTCGACGAAATCGGTTTGGCAACTGAGTCCCCGACAAACGACTTCCCCCGCCCGATCGATCGCAACGCTGCTGCCATCGAAAATCAAATCGTCGTTGCCTCCCACTTGATTGGCGTAGACGATGGGTTTCCCGTAGCGAGTGGCGGTGTGGTGCAGCATTTCTTCTCGCAATTGTTGCTTGCCAACCCAGTAGGGAGACGCAGAAAGATTGACGATGAAATCTACTTCTGCTGCGGCTAAATCGGCGATCGGATTGCAGCGATAGAGCCGCTTTCCCCAAAAATCTTCGTCATTCCACAGATCTTCGCAAATGGTGACGCCAATTTTAATCGAGGTTTGGGAATTCGATCGAGGAGAAACGGTGAAATAATTGGTTTCTCCATCGGGTTCAAAGTAGCGATGTTCGTCGAAAACATCATAGGTGGGGAGCAATCTTTTGTGAAACACTTGGCGAATTTCACCACCCTCGAGCAGGGCAATACTATTAAATAAAGACTTCCCCCCTTCGGTCGTCGATTGCTCGTTTTCGATCGCCGTTCCCACTAATACCATCAGGTTCGGTGGCAGTTTTTGAGCGAGTTGTTGCAGTTGTCTTCCCATGGCTTCGATAAAGCTCGGATCGAGCAGTAAGTCGCGGGGAGGATAGCCGCATAATGAAAGTTCGGGAGTGAGCAATAAGTCGATATTTTGCCCTGCGGCTTGTTGGGCGGCATCGAGAATCTGTTGGGCATTGGCGGTGAGGTTGCCAATGGTTGGGTTGAGTTGGGCGATGGCAATTTTCATAGTTTCGATCGAGGGAAAGGTGATATTAAATCCGGTTAAATAACGATCGTTGAGGATGAGGGAGGAGGCAATCGCGATGGGAGCAGGGGAGGAAAGTGCTCCATTCCCTATTCCCCATTCCCCACCCTCACCTGACACAGTCTTATCCAAAACTGACGCGATCTTAGATAAAAACCATTGGCTTATCCTTGAGCAACGCAAACGAATCTGAATCAAACCGATATAAACTCGCCGGTCGTCCGGCTCCTCGCGAAACTTTCACACCGGTATCCGTTAAAAATCCGAGTTTGAGCAACCGAGTTCTAAAATTCGAGTAATCCGAAAAATTTTCCCCCAAAACTGACGTATAAAGTTGATATAAATCTCCGAGCGTAAACGTTTCGGGTAAAACCTCAAAAGCAACGGGACTGTATTCGAGTTTGTTGCGCAAACGTTGGTGACCGTATTCTAAAATTTGATGGTGATCGAATGCCAGTTCCGGAACGCGATCGAGGGGATACCAAGCAATACCGGTTACGCCATCGGCAATCAGTTGTGCTTCCTCAAATCGGACGAGGGCAAAATAACTCACCGAGAGATAGCGAACGCCGTAACAGTCGGGGGATTCGCGGGGATCGCGATCGGGACCGCCAAAGGTATAAAGTTGCTCTAGATAAATATTCCGAACGCGAATTTTTTCAGCTAAAATTCGATAAGCCGCTGCTTCTAAAGATTCTCCCTGGCGAACTAACGTTCCGGGCAAACTCCACTGTCCTAAAAATGGGCGATCTTGCCGCATGACTAAGAGAACGAGAACGCGATTTTGAGCCATGTCAACCGAAAAAATGACATTATCGACTCCGACTTTAAAATTGGCAAGATTCGTACTGTTTGGCGGCATTTTTCGTTGTTCGAGTAACCAGCGTTCTCCCATTTATCTATCAGCGCGATCGTCAGTGTTTTCTCATCCCAAGGATTCCCCACGGGTGCGATCGCATCTTTGAAATCGATCGCACTGATGGCTATTTGTGCCCTTTATCGTGACATATTTTCAGTGATGGGGAACATCGGAATTGGGAATGGAGAGTAGAAAAGACCTATTTCATCATTGGGTCGATCGATGGCTATACCCACCGCCAAAACCCCTTGCATTTGCAGACGATCGAATTTTTCGACTCACACATCCACTCAAACATAGAGATGTTCTCGCGCGATATAATCGGCAACTCGCATCGTAATCGCTTGCGGATCTTTGGTGGTTCGATAGGCACTCGAAGACACATCGGGCATCTGCAAATTGGCAATTTCGACGGGGCACAAGCTTTGGAGTCGGGCTAAATCTGCGGGTTCGATCGCGCATCCCGGACGGGGAATCACCACCACCCCCACCTGTTGTAGCAACTCGGCCGCACGATACCATTGAGGCAGTTGAGCGACTAAATCCGCCCCGATAACCAAGCTAAAATTGGCACCGGGCCAGTATTTGCGGGCCCAGGCAATGCTGTTAACAGTTCTGGGGTGGCTCAGTTCTGGGTAAAATTCGATATTCTCAATCCCTTTAGAAGGAAGATCGAACTGTTTCAAATCCTCGATCGTCAGCTGCAGCATCGCCGAACGGTGGGCGAGAGGGGTTTGGTGGGTTTTCAAGGGATTATCCGCAGCCCACACCGCGACGCGATCGAATCGTCCGGCCAGCCAGCGCAAAATTTCTCGATGGGCAACACTGGGGGGATCGGCACTGGTTCCAAAGAGGGCAATATCAGTCATGGTTTGTGGGGAATGGGGAATGGGGAATGGGGAATGGGGAATGGGGAATAGGGAATGGGGAATGGGGAACGGCGAACGGGGAACGGCGAACGGGCGATCGCCCTTTCTATCTCTCTATATTGATATTTCCTCTTTCTTATATTAATGAGTGGGCGAGGTACTCGAAACGCGATCGGTGAGGGCTTGTAATGCCTCCGAAACCTCCACGGGAAATGGTGCGGGTCGATCGAGATCGCGACTGGGGGAAGGCAGGGATGCCACCGAGGTCGCAGTCCGTTTGGCGATATCTTCGAGAGATTCTCGATTGCGAACCCGCTTGCCCCCTTCGATGACTAATTCGAGTAAGGGTTTTTCTCCCGTTCGGGTCTCCTCGTCAGCCAAACCCAATCGATCGCTGTTGATGCGATCGCCCTCGCAAGTCCGAAAGATTTGCTTGCGTCCGGGATAGGTCACTTTCTCTTGCGAACGTTTCATCACTGGAATGCCATCAATTTCCACTAACTTATAGACACCGCCAATCGCGCTACCGGTGACCAGCCGAGTGCCGAGTCCGTACCCATCGATACAGGCCCCCTCTGCTTGCAAGCGAGCGATTTCCCATTCATCCAAGTCGCCACTGGCAAAAATGGGGGTTTCCGGCAGCAGCGATCGCACTTCCCGCGAAAGAGTCACCAAATCTCCCGAGTCGATGCGCACCCCTTGCAACTCGATTTCCCCAGCTTCGAGTCGTCCGGCGAGTTTATGGGCGGCCGCAACGGTATCGTAGGTATCGATGAGCAACGGCGCGCCGGGGAAGTAGTGGTGAAACGCACTGAAAGCACGGGCTTCGCTGCCTTGAATCGCACTCAGGGCTATCACCAGGGCGTGGGCCATGGTTCCGGCGGGTTTGCGTCCGAGTTTGAAAGCCGCCAGGACGTTAGAGGTGGCATTGAATCCTGCAGCCAATGCCGCCCGCGCCGCCCACAACGACCCTTGGGGACTGAAGGCGCGTCGGGTGCCAAATTCGAGCAGTGTGGCTTGAGGTCCGGCCACATCGCGAATGCGAGCTGCTCGGGTGGCGATTAGGGTTTGGTAATTTAAGGTATTGAGGAGGTACGTTTCGAGAATTTGCGCTTGCCACAGGGGAGCTTCAACCCGCAGAATGGGTTCGTTGGCGAAGATTGCCGTACCTTCGGGAACCGCCCACAGATTTCCCTGGAAGCGAGCATCTTCGAGCAAAGACCAAAAGCGATCGGGGGCGCTGGCAAAAATCCCCGTGGATTGCAACGCTTCAATTTGAGAAGGACCGAAGCGAAAGTTGCGCAAATAGTCGATCGCCTGGGTTAATCCCATGGCAATCAGGTAACCGAATTGGGGGGGCAAACGGCGCGCGAACAACTCGAAGTGAGCCTCCCGAGAGTCTAAACCTTCTCCGGCATAGCATGCAGCCATGGTGAGTTCGTAGAGATCCGTCAGCAGGCTGTAGTCCTCTGGGTTAGCAACGAGGGACTCAAATTCTAGGTCGGAGTCTACCTCTGGGTTCGCGTCGGGGCGATCGATGGGGTGTGAGGAGGCTATCATAATTTTTGACACGAGAGACGAGTCTTTCATCTATTTATAGTAAAAAACACCAAAACAATCAAGCCTTAACTGGCAAATACTATCTTTTTTAAGAATTTTTAAATTTTTAAATTTCGTATTTATAGTAAATAAAAACAAAATTAAAGCCGCAAGCGTCTTATAGAGCACAGATAATTTAGCGATACTCTTAGCCCTGAAAAGGCAGCTCGAGTCCCGAGTTCGCAAAGGGCATCTTTCTCCCCCAGCAACGCCGGCTCAAGACCGATCGCCTTCACCGATGTCCGAACGCGACGGCAGATGGCGATACAGATCGCATCGGAAGCGAAGGCGAGACTCTATTCTTAGATCGGTCACTTAGCGGATTGACAAATAGACCCATCAATGGTGGAAGTTCGATCGTGTCAATTTCAATGTCGGCGATCGCTTCCAAGAAAATACACAGAGCTAAATTTTAAAGCACCATTTAAGTCCGAAAAACCATTTAAAATTGCGATCGAAGTTTTTTCGATCTCGATCGAAAAACATTTGACTCTATCTATATTTATCGAAAATAATTATTCAATCTTTCTCAAACTTGACTGAGACCAAAGGATATTTAAAAAATTAAGTATATTTATCGTTGATACACCAGTCCTGAAAACCAAACTCCGAAAAAATACTTAAATCATTAAATTTTCATAAATATCAGACATTTGGCGGATATTTTTGGTTTTAAGAAGCGATAGGTTTTTAAGTGAGGTTTGCAATCGGATTGCAAATCAAATGACATCAAAAAACGATGAAGCAGCATTCAATGCATTGAAATCTCAACAGAGAAATGCTGCTATCTTCATCGAGTGTTACTGACTCGATCGCAACTTATATCTAGCTCAATCAAAATCATTACAGTTTGACGTGAATGGTGTAATTTCACCGCTCCAGTCACTGTAGAGATAAATCTTGAATTTTTCCGAGAATTGTAACCGGCAACTCTTTCTCAGGTTGCCAAGGGAAGCCGTTCGATCGCGATTGGATGAAGAATGACGTTCTTCATACCAACCGTTGTGCCAATACCTCATTCATCAAGAGAGTTGTTGGGCAAGAGAAATTAAAATCGTTGAAACGCTGATTGGCCATCGATTTCAAGGATTTTTCGTTCAAAACTCTAAAAGCATCACCTGGAGAGGGTTTCAAGGATTCTCCAGCTGATTACCCAACAACTCTAAGCAAGTCAACTCTACTTAGAACGCTAAATCATGTCTGTTTTTACCGTCACCACCCTCACCGATGAAAACGATGGTATCGATGTCGGTGGTGTGTCCCTGCGAGATGCCATCGAAGCCGCGAACGCCGCACCTGGACGCGATGTCATCCGATTTAATGCCGGGTTGTCTGGGACAATTTCCCTGACCCAAGGAGAACTCGCCATCAGCGACTCCGTTGTGATTCGGGGTTTGGGAGCTGATACTCTCACCATCGATGCTCGGGGTTTTTCCCGTGTCTTTAATATCGATGATTATTCTTATGAGAACTATAGCGAAGTCACGATTACTGGAGTGACCATCACCAGAGGTCATACACAATACGCTGGGGGAGGAATTTACAGTACGGAAGCGCTGAAAGTCATTGACAGCGTTATCACCAATAACAGCAGCAGCTATGAAGATGATTATTCTTTTTATTACACTAATGGTGGTGGTATCTATCAATCAGCAGGAAGTCTGTTGGTCAAAAATAGCGAGATTTCCATCAATATCGGCTATGACGGTGGCGGCATCTACAGTTCCTCCGGTGATGTCCGTGTCATCAACAGTAACATTTCCAGCAATAGCAGCTTTTACGGTGGCGGCATCTACAGTGGCGGCGATGTCCGCGTCATCAACACTAACATTTCCAACAATAGCAGTGAAGAGGGTGGCGGCATCCACACTTACAGCGATGTCCACGCGATCGACAGTAACATTTCCAACAATGGCAGCAGCGATGCCGGTGGCGGCATCTACAGTGGCGGCGATGTCCGCGTCATCAACACTAACATTTCGAGCAATAACACCGGCAATTACGGTGGCGGCATCTACAGTTACGGCGATGTCCGCGTCATCAACAGTAACATTTCGAGCAATAATACCGGCTATGACGGTGGCGGCATCTACAGTTACGGCGATGTCCGTGTCATCAACAGTGACATTGCTGACAATAGCGCTGACAGTGAGGGTGGCGGCATCTACAGCTTCTCCGGTAATGTCGGGGTTATCCGGAGCTTTGTGACTCGAAACAGTGCGACGTTTGGTGGTGGTCTTTACAACAAGTCTGCCGATCTGAACATTGTTCAGAGCACGATCGACGACAATATTGCTGGCGTCAGCGGCGGTGGTATTTCCAACAGCGGTACCACGATCGTCAATAGCAGCACCATCACTGGAAACAGTGCTGACCAGGGCGGCGGTATCTCAAACGACGGTACCACGATCGTCAATCACAGCACCATCACTGGAAACAGTGCAACCGATGAGGGTGGTGGCGTTTTCAATTCTGGAACCTTCACAGCTTTTAACTCAACGATTGCGGGCAATACTCTCGGAGAGGGTGAATCCGAGTTCCGCAATGAGTTTTACGGTCCCGCTGGGGTGATTGTTGCCGGTACGAACGACGATGATGAGATTTTCGGCGGCAACAGCGACGACATTCTCCGAGGTCGTAACGGAGACGATTACGTAGTTGGGGGAGCTGGTAACGATAGCCTTTTCGGACAAACCGGAAACGATATCCTGATTGGCTTCGATCCGTTGATTGGTTCTCCCGGTGCCGATGAAATCGACACTCTCTTCGGAGGCGGCGGTGTAGATGTATTTGTTTTAGGTGGTTTCTTCGGACTCGAATCCGAAGCGAGCTCCATTCAACCGACGGAGAATGGATTGGGTTTAGCCTACAGTGCCAATGGCGATAACGACTACGCCTTAATCAAAGACTTCACCATCCAAGATACGATCGGGCTCGATGGCCATGCCCAATTGTACCAACTCGGTACCGCTTCGAACGGACTGCCGCCTGGCGAGACGATTTCTACCGCTGATGGCGAACTCATCGCCATCGTTCAAGGTCCAGGGCGGCACGACCTCAATTTAGACTCGGGAACCGGCTTCGAGTTTGCTTCTTGATTGGAGATGTAAACCTCGACTGATGTGAGGAATCCCCATTCCTCACCCAACCGGGTTGGAGGGGTTGAGACGCGATTCTGAGTCCTTCCTCCCACCCGGGTTCTCCGTTGCCGAACGAAGCTATCGATCGAGTGCATATAAATCCCGACCCCGCCCCAAGGCAAACCGCAGAGAATGGGGAAAATCTTTGTTGTTGGAACTCATAAAGATAACCAGTGCGACGCAAGCCATCACCGCAGAGATGGCAAAAATATTGCGGTAACCCAGGGATTCGGAAACCGTCCCCAAAATCGGTCCGGCGATCGCAATTCCCAAGTCGAAGCCACCAATCGCCAGGGAAAAAATCCGCCCCCGTTCTTGGGCATCGGCGCGATCGGACATCAAGGCTACCATCACCGGAATCAACGTCCCGGCGGCAATCCCTTCCACGCAACCGGCGATGAGAAAGGCTTCGGAACTGCGGGCGTTCGCCAGCAGCAACATGGAAATGGCGTAGCAAATCAGGGCAATACTAATAAACAATCCCCGTCCGATGCGATCGGATGCCCGTCCCGTAAACAGGCGGATACTGAAGCTCGCCATGGCGGCAGTGGCATAGAACAAACCGGGATTGAGATCGATGTCGCTGGCTGTAACGAACAAGGGCATAAACGTAGAAATCGCCCCAAAAATTGTTCCCCCAATCAGCATCACGACACTGGGAATGCGAATCGTTCGGGGGCTGCTGGCAATTTGGCGGATGAAGGCATAGACGATGCCTCCTTGCAATCCGGCAAATAAGGAAATCCAGAGACTCGACTCGGCGAAGAATCGCTGGCACAACCCCAAGATGACCCCCACGATGATGCTTTCGATCGCCCGTTGGGAACTTCCGAGGGGAGAACTGGGTTGGGCGGTGGGAGATTTCACCGGCGATGGGGTACGTTCCGGTTCCCAAATCTGCGTCGCCCCCAGACAACTAAAGGCCCCCAATACCGACGTCATGACAAACAACGGTTCGTAACCGAAGTTCGCCTGGACAAATCCACCCACGACCGGTCCGATCGCCACCCCAACCGGGGTCACCAAGCTCATATAACCAATCACTTCTCCCCGGCGTTCGGGGGGGGCGATATCGGCGACTAGGGCGCTGTAGGCGGTGGTAAATGCGGCGATACTGATGCCGTGAAACGCCCGTAATACGAGGAGTAGGGGGATGGATTCGATCGATAGGTAGCCCAGGGGCGCGATGGTACAAACGGCCGTCCCCACTAAGAGGACTAGTTTGCGGCTGCGGCGATCGGCCCAACTTCCGAGGGTGCGGCGAGACGCGAGCAAACCGATGGCAAATGCCCCCATCACCAGACCGATTTGCTGTTGGGTGCCCCCCACGGATTGGACGTAGAGGGGCAGGGTGGGCAGGGTTGAGGCCATACTCGTCCAAAACACCAAACCCGATACGAAGAGTACCAGCAATCCTCGCTGCTGTTTGCGGTCTAGTTGACTAAAAACGTTCACAACTCCCTTGTCTCCCGGCACGATGTCTTTGATGGTTCTCGCAGTCAGTACTCAGCAATCGGGCAAAACCCAGAGTTTCTAGTGCTGTGCGGCAGAAATAACAAGCTCGTTCTCAACCGCTGAAAGCGATGTACGGTAGGCATTTTTTATGACCCGTCGCGGCACGAGTGCAGTGCGGCAGAAAGAATTACCCAGTTGTAAGCCGGTGTAAGCTATATACCGTAAGCATTTTTAATTGTGCATTTTGCATTTTTAATTGTGCGTCGCAGCACTAGCTTGTTCTATTCTCCAAAGTCTGCACCTTCAATACGTCGTGCTATGACTCCCTGATAGCTGAGCGATCGATACTGATGAGTCTTTCTCTATGGTAAAGCCGATCGCTCGTTTTGTTAAGTAATATTAAGAGCATCCGGAAAAAAGATTTAGTAAGATAGAAGAGCCAAAAACCGCTCTCAAAGATAGAAATTTGGGTAAATCTTGGATAAAAGTTGATTTTAGCCACCTCACAACCTTCAGCTCAGTTGCTCGGTTCGTTACTGGGTTAATATTGGAGGGCGATCGCGAGGATATTCGAACCTCAAAGAACTTTATGGGTTAGTAATTGAGCGAGTTTCTCTCAATTTTGGCAGAGTTCAGACCCGACTCAGGCAGAAAAATATCCTCCTGGAGAATCGTGAAAATTAATGTTTTTTCAGACAAACTTCATGTCTAAAACTTTCCAATTTATCGACGGTAAACTGCGATAAATTTTGGCAATTCGATCGCGTTAAAACAACATCATGCAACACTCGATCGAATTTCAGAAAACGAAATTTCAACTGAAGGCAAGCAGGAAAACCGTTAAGATTCAAGGGCTTGGGGCGTGAATTAGAGTGGTTGCTTTCCAGAGGCGATCGCCCTCGAAAATAAGTTATTGAAAAAACAAACAATACATTGAGGATTAGAATTCATCAAATTCACCCCTCTCTTATCCACCGATCGGTGTCGATCGCCCCTTGGAGATCGAGTAAACTTGCGCCTAAAATTTAAATAGATTTGATTCAAGAGAATTGACGACTAGAGCACTGACATCCCATGAGTATTTCTTTAGTTAATGTTGCGAAATATTATAAAGGGCAACCTCACCAGAATGAAGCACTGCGCAAACTTCAAGCGCAAATCGAAGAAATCTTACCCGATATTTTCGATGAGAACTCCGCATTTGCCATAGCCTGGAGAACCCCCAGTACGCCTCAACCTCCGCTCGATCGCGAAGCGTCTCCGAAGGAGAATCGCGAGGAGAACGCCACACCGGCCCCAGCACCCGCCCCGGCACCCGAACCCGCACCCGAACCGGAACCCGAACCCGCACCGGCACCGGCACCGGCACCCGAACCCGAACCCGATGCCTCGCAATCTGCGCCAACACCCGACCCGGAACCCGAGCCGACGCCACCTCTCTCCCCGAAAGGAGCTTACATCAAGGCCGACGGTACGGTGAATCTCGATGTCCCGTATCTGAGTCAGCTCGACAATATCGATAATCCCCACGGCTCTTGCAACGTCACCAGCGTTGCCATGTGTATGGCTTATTTCGGTCATCCGATTCGCAGTACCTGGGGAGAACAGCTCGAAGACGAACTCTATCAGTTCTGTCTGGCCAACAGCTTATCGCGCCACGAACCCCACGATCTCGAAGCCCTTGCCAAACTCTACGGATACCAAAATCGCTTCGACCCCGAAGCTTACTGGGACGAAGTCAAAGCCTGGCTCGAACATGGTCGCCCCTGCATCATTCACGGCTGGTTTACCCGCTTCGGTCACATCATGGTGATTAAAGGCTACAACAACGACGGGTGGATCGTAAACGACCCTTACGGCAAATGGAACGAATGGGGGTACGATACCAGCGTCAGCGGTAAAGACTTGGTCTATCCCTACGATATGATGCTCAATCTCTGCGGTCCCAACGGAGATTTGTGGATTCACTATTGCGACGGCAAACTCGGACAAACCCCCCCACCTCCCAACTCCGGTGCAGCCGACTCCAACCCGCCAACTCAGGGATTGACCTTGCAAGATATTTTCAGCGGCAATCGCACTCTGACCATTGACGAAGCCGCCCGAGACGAACGACTGATTCGGCAAATTCAAATCCGCCTGCGTGCCCTCAAACTGATGAAAGCGCAAGCAGACGGAATTTTCGGTCCGATTACGGAAGCCGCCCTCAAGCGCTTTGCCGAAGCCTTCGAGCTAGCCGCCAACCAGATTTCTGGGGCCCTGGCCAAAAAACTGATCGAAGCCCAAGAAGTGCCGGGATTCGATCCGGGCAAAGAGCTGGTGAGTTCTCAAGTCGTTTCCACCGTCCTCAACGCACCGATGAGCGATGTCGAGACTTATCTTCCTCCCTTGCTCGAAGCGTTAGATAAAAAAGGCATTCTCGATAAACCCACCCTAATTGCAGCCCTGGCCACCATCGGCGTGGAAACCGGCGGCTTCCGACCGATTAACGAGTACGGTCCGGGGGACTATTTCACCCGACTCTACGAAAACCGTGCCGATTTGGGGAACGTGTACCCCGGCGACGGCGCGCGCTACCACGGACGCGGCTTCATTCAAATTACCGGTCGCGCCAACTACCGCACCTACGGCAATAAGCTGGGGGTGAATTTAGAAGATAATCCCGAGTTGGCACTCGATCCGGAGATTTCTACCCAAATTTTGGTGGAATATTTCTGGGATCGCGAGGTAGATTTGCGCGCCCAGGAAGGAGACTGGCGCGGCGTGCGTCTGGCCGTCAACGGCGGTTACAACGGCTGGGATCACTTCTGGGCCCTGGTGCAAGATTTTCAGGTGTACATGAGTTAGAATTTGGGGCTTGGAGAATCGGGTGTAGAGGTGTAGGGTTTGGGGGTAGGTGTGAAGGGTCGATTATCCTCCCCATCTTCCCCCGCTCCCCCATCTTCCCCATTGCCAATCTCTCCTCTAGGCCCATGACCACTTGGTACGAGCAACTTCAACTACACCGGGCGATCGCCGTGATTCGGGTCGATCGCCTGGAATTGGCGTTAAAAATGGCCCAAGCTGTTGCGGCAGGGGGGATCCGGCAAATTGAAATTAGCTGGAAAAGCGATCGGGCAGCAGTGACGATCGATAAATTGCGATCGGACTTGCCTGAATGTACCATCGGCGTGGGAACGCTGTTTAATTCCAACGATCTCAAAGAGGCGATCGCTGCTGGAGCGCAATTTGCCTTCAGTCCCCACATCGATCCGCAATTGGTACGCTCGGCGGTAGAAGCGCAAATCCCGATCGTCCCCGGAGCGCTCTCTCCCACGGAAATCGTTACCGCTTGGCAAGCCGGAGCCACTGCCGTGAAAGTCTTTCCCATTTCTGCGGTGGGGGGTGCCAATTACATCCGCAGCTTGCAAGGGCCCTTGGGTCACATTCCCCTGATTCCCACGGGAGGCGTCACGATGAACAACGCCCGCACCATCCTCGATGCGGGAGCCGTTGCCGTGGGTTTGGGGAGTACCTTATTTCCACCGTCTTTAATTCTCGATCGACACTGGCCCGGAGTATGCGCCTTGGCTCAAAAACTTCGCTACGAAATGTTGCACCAGGCGTTGCAGTGATATATTCCAAAAACCGAGGAATGCCCTGCATTCGGCGCGCAGAGTTTGATGTGGAAGACCATTGAAAGATCCAGGTAAGCTTAGGTATAGCCGTATTCAGTCGGGTTAAGACAATAGTGCGGACGCGCGTGCGCGGGCACAAACATCTTGCTCGTGTTTCCAAAGATACGATAGTTAACGTGAGTTCGGGATAAGCTGAACCCCTGATTCTGCCGTTACTGATTTTCAGCATTGGTAGGTCTCAAACCTTCATTCTCTCGTTGAGGCAGTTAAAAATCGACTCTTAACCCGAACTGACGTTAGTTAGAAGCGTCCGCGCCTACAGTGAGTACCGCGATATAGCTGTTGCCATGACAGTTAGGACGGTTTGAACGATAAATAGCCGCGCATTCCACACGAGCATCTTTCTTACCCAGATCCCCGATTCACCAACACCTGCGTCGCCATCTCCTGGCGATTGCTCTAGATGCTCGACAAGCACTTCCTCCGAACTCTGATTTGAGAAGATCCGTTTGCGACGTTCGCAAACTCAAACCCGCCAAATCCCTACACTTCAGAAGGATTCATGAACCCAGCCAAATCTCGCTCTTGGCCGATCTGTGCGGTCATTTTCGCATTGGCAACGATCGCCGCACCCGCCAACGCGCAGATTACCCCCGATGCCACTTTACCCAACAATTCCGTCGTTCTTCCCGATGGCAACCTCCTGACGATCGAAGGGGGAACGGAGGCGGGAACCAATCTCTTCCACAGTTTTTTAGAATTTTCCATTCCCACGGGGAGCGAAGCCTTCTTCAACAATGCCACCGGGATCGACAACATCATCACCCGCGTAACTGGAACCAGTCTTTCCGATATCGATGGGTTGATTCGCGCCAACGGAACGGCGAACCTATTTCTGCTCAATCCGAACGGTATCCAATTCGGACCCAATGCGCGGCTGGATATTGGCGGTTCCTTCCTCGGAAGTACTGCGGAGAGTTTGCTGTTTGCAGATGGGAGTTTTTATCGTGCCACCGAACCCAACACCCCACCGTTACTGACGATGAACGTTCCCGTGGGTTTGCAGGTGGGGAAAAATTCTGGCAACATCCAAGTTCGGGGCACCGGACATCAGATCTCCGGTCAAATCATCGGTTTTTCACCCCTCGATCGCAGTAATAATCCCATCGGTCTGCAGGTTTCGTCGGGAAACACCCTAGCATTGGTCGGTGCCAACGTGCAGCTAGAAGGTGGGGTGCTTCAAGCTGCCGGAGGACGTATCGAACTGGGGGCAGTTGGCGGTGGCACGATAACGGAAACCGTACCATTGAATTCGACGGATTTGGGTTGGCAGTTCGACTACGGGGGAATCGAGAACCTCGGCAACATCGACTTGTCGGGAAAAGCGTTAGTGGAGATCGATGGAGAGGGGGGAGCCATTCACCTACACGGGGAAAATGTGACGATGGTGGAAGGTTCGGCCTTGTTTGTCAATTCTCAAGGCACTCAACCCGGCGGAAATATTCGTATTGATGCTTCGGAGTCGATTGTTCTGGGAATGCCCTCAACCGATGGGTTTTCCACTTTGGTGAGGCAGGAGTCATTAGGCACTGGTGGGGGTGGCGATATCGAACTGGCTACCCGAAATTTGAGTGCGTCCGATCGAGCGATCGTCGACAATCGCAATTTTAGCGGAGCATTGGGTGGCAATCTGATGGTTGAAGCTTCGCAAACCGCCCAAATTCTCGGTTCTCCATTGGGTAATAGCGTCACCTTGATTCAATCGGCGACGGTCGGCGATGGTGATGCTGGGGATGCAATCCTCTCCTCTGCTCGAGTTCAACTTTTGGATGGAGCGTCATTCTCCTCTCTTTCTGGGGGTCGGGGAAATGCAGGAGATGTGGTTGTGAATGCCTCCGAGTCGATCGAATCAACTGGCGTAATCGCTGCCACGACGTTTGTTGTTGGGGATGGGGGTCAGGTTCGCATTAATACTTCTAGACTGTTACTGCGCGATGGCGGTCGCGTTGCCGCTAGCACCTTTGGCGCTGGGGATGCGGGACGAATCGAGATCGAGGCCTCTGAATTCGTCGAAGTCAGGGGAGTATCCCAAAGAACCAATAATACCGGGCTCATCAATAGCAATGCTCAAATCGCCCCCCCGGTGTTTCAACAACTGCTTGATGCACCGGTGACTCCCAGTGGAGATGCTGGGGGGATTGCCATCGAGACTCCAGTGCTGAGGGTCAGCGATTTGGGACAAATCACCGTTGGCAATGCCGGATCGGGTAACGCCGGGATACTGCAACTCAATGCCGACTCGATCGCGCTCGATATGGAAGGGAGCATTACCGCTGCCACCCGTTCGGGAGAGGGAGGTGACATTGCCATCGATGTCCGAGACTCACTGCAACTGCGCCGTGGAAGTGCGATCGAAGCGGAGTCCTCCGGCTTGGGCAATGGCGGCAACATTACGATCGACTCTGCCACGATTGCCCTGCTCGAAAACAGTGAAATTAATGCTAACGCTCTTGAAGGGGCGGGAGGCAATATCGAAATTACAACCCAAGGACTGTTCGTATTTCCCAATAGCAGTATTACCGCCAGTTCTCAGTTTGGTGTCGATGGTCGGGTGAGTGTCAATAATCCCATCATCGATCCCGCTTCGGGACTCATCGCTTTGAGCAGCAACCCCCTCAATTCCAATACCCAGATTCAAAACAGCTGCGAGATTGCCACCCGCAGCCGGTTTGCTATTACTGGAAGTGGTGGATTGCCACCCGACCCCACCCAAGCCATACCCGCACAGACGGTATGGCGGGATACTCGCTTGGGGGAAATCGACAGCCATTTGTCTCCCAGTGCACCGGAAGTTGAATCGGAGGAAGCATCCGCACCCATCGCACCGTTCCTGGAAGCCACGGGATGGCGACGGAACGAGCGCGGTCAAATCGAGTTAATCGTTGCATCGGGCAATCCAAACCATTCCCCCTGGCAACCTCACCCGGAATGCAATGAAACGTCTCAAAATTGAGCGCAGAGCGTCTCAGCCGAAATGAAACAGATGCTTATCCCATACTTGAGATCGAGCCATTCTCTGCAAGAGACCCCAAGACCCACCTACGATCGCAATTCTAAATATCCCTCGATCGCAATATCTTGCCCCACCTGAGACCAGCGTACCTTCTCTAAATTCAGGGCTTCGGGCATCATTTCTAACCCCAGATCGCTCACCGGGGATGGGGCGAGTTTGCCGCCGATGATTTTGGGGGCGATGAAGGCGATCGCTTTCTGGACCGTACCATCGGCAATCGCCCGCGCGGCAAGGGTTCCACCGCATTCCCACAACACCGACAGCGAACCGCGATCGTACAAAATATCCATCACCCCAGCCGGCGTTAAAGATTCGAGTTCGATCGTCTCCACGCCCAAATCTCGTAATTTTTGCTGGAATTCCGGCTTGGCCCCCACTTCCGTACAGACCAACGTCGGCGCTTCCTCTGTCTGCCACAAACGGGCGTCTTCGGGCAAATCCAACCGGCGACTCATCACCACTCGCAATGGGTTGGGCGCATCCGGGCGATGGCTGGTGAGTCGGGGATTATCCGAGCGCACCGTATTGCCACCCACAATCACCGCATCGCAAGCCGATCGTAAATGGTGTACCGCTTTGCGCGCCTCTTCTCCCGTCACCCAGGCACTATGACCGGTGGTGGTCGCAATTTTACCGTCGAGGGTCATGGCGTATTTGAGGATCCCGAAGGGACGACGGTGCAAAATGCGGTGAATAAATCCTTCGTTGAGTTGGCGGCAGGCTTCCTCTTCCACCCCCACGACAACTTCGATACCCGCTTCCCGCAACCGAGCAATTCCCCCTCCGGCCACTTTCGGATTGGGATCGACGGTGCCGACAACGGCTTTGGCCAGTCCCGCTTTCACTACCGCCTCGGAACAGGGGGGCGTGCGTCCGTAGTGATTGCACGGTTCCAAACTCACGTAAATCGTCGCTCCTCGGGCTTGCTCTCCAGCTTCGCGCAAGGCAAATACTTCGGCGTGGGGCTGTCCCGCACCGGGGTGAAATCCTTCACCGACGATGCGTCCGTCTTTTACCACCACCGACCCGACGAGGGGATTGGGTGCGGTTTTTCCCAAGGCCTGCCGCGCCAAAGTCAGACAGCGCCGCATCATCGCGCGATCGAATGCACTGACGGGTTCGGGTGGGGAAATACCATCTAGAGACAAGTTTTCCATGGGCTGAGGGTGGGGTGCATCTGAGGAGTCGCTCCCGGCAAAGCTCTCGCAGGAAACATGATAATGGTATCACCGCCGAGGCGATCGTTGCCCAGAGAGGGGGGATTAGGGTGTGGGGTGTGGGGTGTGGGGGCAGGAGACAAGGGGACAAGGGAGAGGGGGAAGAGCATCGCAACCGATCCATTGTCCATTCACTCTTCCTGTGGGTCCGAGAGCTACCAAAGCGGAAATCTCAGATTTTTTCCCGAGATTTGCATATTTTTGGACGAGACGACCGATAACATGACAGAAGCTAGATATAGGGCGGATCGAGATCGTCTCTCTGATGTCAGGATCGATCTCGGTCGCCATTTTTTTGCTGGGGGTTCGTGAGGGGATTTCCAGATGAGATGGAGTCCGTTCAGGGGCGTCCATTAGCGAAAATTTCTACTAAAATCAAGAAGTGGAGCGATCGAGCCGAGTGGCGATCGAGTTGCCCGTTTGTGGATTCGATGGGTTCTAGCTCTGCAAACTTGCAATCCACAGTAATCGTCTTTTATCGGAAAATCGAGAGCGATGAGTTACTTAATCGGTTTAGGCGTTTTCCTCGTTTATAGTGGTGGAGTTTGGAAGTTTTGGCAAGGGTTTCACCGTACCAATTTCGAGCGGGGGTTTGGCAATCAGCTTACCCTGGCGCTCTTGTGGCCCGTACTCTTAATTGCGAATGCTTCCTACCGAAAAAACTTTTCTAAGGCGTTGAAAGGAGGACGCTAAAAATTCGATAACATCGAGAATTTTAACTTCAAAATAGAGATTACCCAGCCATCGAAATCGACATGAAAAAACCCGTCGATATACCTCAATACGTTATTCGCAATTCCTCTGAGAATTGGACGTCGAGAATTAGTCAGCTTGCCTATCGCTACAATCAGGAATATCAAGGAGAACCCTTCGAGTTACCGGCAGAAGTCGAATCGATGCCGATTTTTCGAGAGTGGGCGGCCCGAAAACTACAATCTCGAATTGCTTCTCCCTTTTGGGAAATGGTGAAGCCGAAAAAAAATCAGCACTGTTTGGATATTGGCTGTGGAGTCAGTTTTCTCATCTACCCATGGTGGGAATGGAATGCTTTTTTCTACGGGCAAGAAGTGAGTAGTATTGCCTGCGAAGCTCTAAAATCTCGCGCGCCCCAGCTGAATTCTAAACTCTTTAAGGGAGCCAAAATTGGTGCGGCTCATCAGTTAGATTACGAACCCGATCGATTCGATTTGGCGATCGCCACCGGGTTTAGTTGCTATTACCCCCGCGAGTATTGGAGTGCGGTCATGGCACAGGTGAAGCGCGTTCTCAAACCGGGAGGACAATTTGTGTTTGACGTTCTCGATCCTGAAGCATCCTTGGCGGAAGATTGGGCTATTCTCGAAACGTATTTGGGGACGGAAGTGTTTCTCGATTCGATCGCCGATTGGGAAAAAACCATTAAAGAGGCGGGCGTGAAGAAAATTAGTTCTAAGTCGGGAGGAGAGTTATTTCAGATGTACAAAGTGCAGTGGTAAACGATGTGATTCTTCAATAGATTCTCTAATTTACGCGGCAAAAACTAACCATTACCTGTATTAATACCATTCAGCCGTTAGCCTAAAAAAGTTAGAGTCAGAAGCGATATCGTCAAAAATTCGAAATTTATGGCTTGGGTCCGGAAGCAAGGATTTAAATGAATGCTTACCTCCTATCTTAATTTCAAATCCTTGCGAAGCGATCGTTTTTTGAATCAAGTAAAAAATGACATTTTTCTAGTTCTTTAGGCTGTGTTGACATTTTGTTTTCACTGCCATGTGAGGACTGAGTTTCATCTGTGCGAGCGCGCACTCTTCGTCAACACTGCTAGTAAAAGCTTCTAGCATGAAATATTAACAGAACCTAGAATCTTTTTGTAAGTTGTACTCCGAACCCTAAGATAACTAGAATTTGATGAAAGTAACTCAAGATTGTATCAAGACCGTATATGAGCAAAGCAATGCCGTTGAACATTACTTATCTGACCATCGTCGTGATGGAGTAAAAACTCGGTGGGAAGAGCCATTTTCTCGCTCTGTGTTCAAGCAGACGATCGCATCATGCCACAAAAATCAGGTAGACAAGCTAAAAGTTCTTGATGTAGGTTCTGGTACGGGAGATGGATATGTTTTACTGTCAACGCTATTGTCAGAGACATCGGAACTGGGTAGCAGCGACAATCTAGACTACTTGGGAATTGATATCAGTCCCCAAATGGTGGAAACGGCCCGTAATCTATATGGAAACAGCAGTAACGTTCGGTTTGAATGTGCGGATATTCGGACTAGCCGATTAGAGCAACCCTTCGATGTATACCTTTCTTGCGGAGTTCCCTACTCTCATCTGACTCCCGATGAGCTTTACCAAGCCCTAAAAATGATTGTCACGAATGTTTGCGAGCATCGCTCCCGATCTGCTGTGGTGGTCGATGTCTTGGGGCGTTACAGTATCGAGTGGACGCCCAAATGGAAAGAAAACCGTTGGGATTACTCGATGAGCTTTTTCGAGAGCGAAGGCGATACAGAACCAACATGGATGAGTTTTTACTCTCACGAACACTTGCAAGAAATTATGCAGCAGGCAGCGAATGCTGTAGGCTGTCCGATTGAGAAGTGTGCGTTTTTCGATCGCTCAATTATGGTTGGTCGCCATACCTCAACAAAGCAGTTTAACCCAGAGTTGCCCAAGTATCGCGACCTAGTAAATAGTTTGCTCTCACCCTCACAACAGACAGACTTAAGCCAACTGATCTTCCCAGTCAAGTTAGGAGCGGCACCAGAGCACATCTTAGATTTCTTCAGGAAATTCTCTAGTTGGTGGAACCGTTTGGTGAGTGACGCCACAGAGTTATTGGGTGAGCCTTTGGCGGTCGATTCAGTTGAGTTGCCCCCTGAAGTTCAAGGATTTAAGGCAGCAGCCCAGAAAGAATTGCAACAGATTTCTGACCAACACCTGTACCGACAGAAGGTCGAGTCTATGCTAGCTCAAGTGTTGCGGAAATTGGAGGCAACTCAACAACCGGGCTATGGTGTTGGTCATGACCTGTTTGGGGTAATGTGGTTAGATGCTACTTTACTCTAGTTTTTGTTACTTGCTTAAGCACCTACACAGAATTAGTTACCTACTCCAAATCTCTGTAGCCCTCACATAACAGTCTGGCTTTGGACGAGACCAATCCTTTGAAGCCTTGTTCTTTCTATTAAACCTAAACTAAATCAGTTTGGGTTTATTTGGACGATTGATATAGCGCTTCGCGCTGGCATCGTTACACCCAAAAACTGGTAATTCTTATTTTCCAAAAGGGTCAATTCAAGATCTGTAAATACACCAGCACAAACTGCTATAAATATATAAAACAGCTAGACAATATCACAATAAAAAGTTAAAAAATTATGAAATTTGCCATCGTAAATGCTTGGGGATGTAACCGTGGCAGTGAAGCCATGCAGGGAGCAATATTGTCATTTCTTAACTCCCTAGACTTAAATATTAAGACAACCATCTATCTACACAAATGGTTGGACTTGGGTAGATATAAAAATGTAGAGATTAAGCCTTGGATCGCATTATCAGATATCTATCCAAATACCCCCGAACAGCTCAGGCAACTGTATCTGCTTGGGGGTATAGCTTGGCCGCAATTGCTGGCTCCAGCAGTCAAAGATTTGATACAGCACGACTTGGTTGTCAGCAGTCCTGAATATCCCTATTTTGGTGAAATATATTCAGAATACGAAAATCAGTATTTGCTGCAGTTAGCTATTTGTAATAGTAAGGGTATTCCCTTTGGAATTCTAGCCAATAGTACTGGTCCTTTTTTGAATGCCACAAAAAATATTATTCGCAGACGAGTTCTTAATAGAAGCGAGTTTTGGACGGTTCGAGAACCTATCAGCTTAGAAAATCTTTCTCAACTAAACTTAAGAGAAGACCTTCAGATCCATATGGGAGGAGATCTTGCTTTGGCTCACCCTAAAAGAAGTCCAGAAGAGTTTCTAGACAAGGGTAGCTTAGATGAATTTGAACAACTGCTTAGAGTTCTGGAACGAGAACCTTTTATTATGGTTGTGCTGACTGAATTAAAGGGGTTTCGCAGACTCGATATTGGTTCAGCTACCGTCAGTCTTACATCTTACATTACCAAAATGGGTCGTTTGCTACAGTATGTAATCGATAGAACACAACATCAAGTACTAATTTGCCCCCATTTCTATGGAAAGCTTACAGAGCAAAAACTAATTAGAGAGGTAATCGATTGTACTGAAAGAGAGTCCAAAATTAAAGTGCTGAATCCACGTTACAATGTCGAAGCACAAATGTACTTGTATGGTAAAGCTACATTTACCATCAGTTTTGGAACCTATCATTCGATTGTTTTTGCTCTCAAGGGTGAATGCCCATTCCTTTCTATTCGACAGCAGTTTAAAGTTGACGGACTATTGAAACTATTTGACAATCCCGGACCAGTAGTTACGCCAGTAGACTCAATTGAAGCATGGATAGAGGCATTTGATGAAGCTTGGCAAAATAAAAATAAAATTCAAGGAAAAATCAAAAAATATTTACCAGAAGTTGTTCGAGGAAGTCAAAAACATCTGGATATTTTGGGTGGATGGATTAAACAAAGCATTTCTCAGAAATAGAAAAAAACTATTCTTAGGTTTATGAAAACCACTATACCATGCCAAGTTTGTTGTGGAATAAAGTTTAGTGCGTTATATCAAATCCGGTTGAATAACCATAATTCCGGTTGATGTGAGCAGGGGGAGAAAGTGACTCGTGGGATTTGTATATTATGGTGAATTACCCGGATCTGATATTATTCAACAAAATTGAATAGTTCAATACCTATAAAAATTGGAAAAGCAAGAGGGTCAGCGCCTGAACAGATCGGTCTTATTTTGCTTATTGATTGATGTGAGATTATGGCTTTTTTAGTAACTAATGATGATGGGATTAATGCTCCCGGCATTCGCGCATTACACAAAGCATTATCCCAAGTAACAACCGATCGCATTGCAGTAGTTGCACCTAAACAACACCAGTCAGGCTGCGGGCATCAGGTCAATATTCGCACGGTGATTCCAGTGGAACGGCGATCGCCTACAGAAGTGAGCGTAGACAGTACGCCAGCAGATTGCGTTCGTCTGGGGGTTAACTATCTCTACGACGATATCCACTTTGTTGTCTCTGGGATTAATGCTGGCTGCAATATGGGATCGGACATTTATCCTTCAGGGACAATAGGGGCTGCTAGAGAGGCAACGATACATCGCCTTCCGGCGATCGCTTTTTCTCATTTTAAGAGAACTGACTGGGAGATAGACTGGGAGCTGGCAACACAATGGACTGTGCAGGTATTGCAGAAATTATTAACTCAACCCCTTGAACCTGGGAGTTTATGGACTGTTAACTTTCCTCATCTCGAACCTGATGCATCTGAGCCAGAAATGGTGTTTTGTTCTCTGTGTACCCGTCCTCTACTAACAGAATTTGTTAAAAAAGAGAACGGGTATCTTTATGTGGGAGACGATATTAACCGAAAATCTGATTCAGGAACTGACGTTGATGTGTGTTTATCAGGACATATTGCTATAGCAAAGATTAGCTTATGGTAAATTCGGTCAAATCCGCCCGTTATTCCCCTAAGTTCATGCTGAAAGTGGCAACAGTAAATGTAATCCAGGAGGTTAATCAACCCGATGAACTAATTCCTGTATTGGTTTTGTGTCCATCTCAAGATGAGAAGCCGTTATTTTCTAGTGCTGATTTTTCTGCTTATATAGTCGCGAACAGCAACGCTCGAGATGCTTGCATTCAATCTAATGGGAAGCTGCCATGGCTTCAGGTTGAGCGGCCAAGCGTCCATCTTCCATGTAGATAATCCGATCGGCGATATCTAAAATCCGATTATCGTGGGTGACGAGCAAAATCGTACAGCCTTGTTGCTTGGCTAAGTCATGCATGATATCGACGACATCCCGTCCCGATTTTTTATCGAGGGCAGCGGTGGGTTCGTCGGCAAGGACAATTTTGGGACGACTCACCAGGGCGCGGGCGATCGCAACCCGCTGTTTTTGCCCCCCGGAGAGATTCGCCGGATAGTAATTGATGTGCTCTTTCAACCCAACTTTGGTCAGCATTTCGGCTGCCCGACGGTGGCGTTCGGCTTTGGAGAATTTGCCGTGAACTTCTAAACCCATTTGCACGTTTTCCAGGGCAGTTAAACTGCCGTGCAAATTGTGGGCTTGGAAAATGTAACCGTTGTTTCGCCTTGCCTTGACTAAATCTTTCTCACCCGCTTGGCACAGTTCTTGTCCTAAAATCTTCAAACTGCCCGATTGAGACGATCGCAAGCCGCCCATTAGCGTCAGGAGGGTGGTTTTTCCAGAACCCGAGGGCCCGGTCATAATGACAATTTCACCGGGCATAATCTCTAAATTTATATCGAATAAGACCTGTTTTCGGAGTTGTCCCGATCCAAAATAATGGTCGAGTTGGCAAATGGCGATAACGGGTTGTTTTGTCATGATTTGAGTGGGAGTATCTTGCTCGTATTGGGCTGGCAATCTATTGGAAATATGGGTCGAGTCGGGGTGATCCCCCCGGGTGTATCCAGAATTTTAGGTTTGGGTAGGCACAGGGGCACTACCCCGACTCTGAAGCGCACCAATGCGATTGAGTCTTAGAAAATATCAGCCGGATCGGCCCCTTGAAGTCGGCGAGTCGCGATCGCCCCGGATACACCACAAATGAGAATGGTCAGTAAGAGGACTTGAACGGTTCGACTCAAGGGCATCACGATGGGCAATGCGGTGGCTGCGGCAGTGAGTTGATAGGCCCCGAGAGCGATTCCCAAACCGGGTATGAATCCCAGCACCGATAAAATCAGGGCTTCTTCAAAAATTACTCCCAGTAAATAACTGTTGCGATAACCCATCGCTTTGAAGGTGGCGTATTCTGCCAGGTGGCTGTTCACATCCGTCGAAAGCACTTGGTAGACGATGACGATGCCGACGATAAATCCCATTGCCGTCCCCAAGCCAAAGACAAACCCAATGGGAGAGGTGGATTGGATCTCGGCCATTTCAAAATCGACATAGCCTTGACGGGTCAATACCTGCACGTCGTCGGGTAGGTGAGCTGCCAATGCCGCTCTCACCTGTTCGGGGTCATATCCCGGATGTAGGTGAATCAGCCCCAAACTGAGTGCACCCGCATCCCGTCTGGGAAACAACCGCAAAAAGTTTTGGTCGCTGGTAATCAGCGCGCCGTCGTCGGAGAAGGATGCACCGACTGCGAACAATCCGGCGACGGTGACAGTTCGCAAGCTAATTTCTGTGGTGACCGTTTCTCCCCGTTCGACTTGAGCAATAATGTCCTGATATTCTCCTCGCGATGCGCGATCGAATACAACCGTATCTGGCAATCGAATTTTATCGAGTTGTTGGTTGACGTCGGGTAAATCGAAGGCCGGGAGATCGGGATTTTGTCCGATGATGAGCATCGATGTCTTTTTCCGGGTTTGGGGATTTCGCCAATCGATCGATCTCAAATACAACGCATCGGCGGATGCAACGCCGGGTACATCTTGAGCTTGGTAAAGCCGCCGTCGGGGAATGGTTCTTAACCGCCCGAAGTTCTTGGCTTGGGTACTGATGACAACTAAGTCGCCTTGGAGGGTGCGGGGATATTGGGTGTTGGTTTTGTAGAGGGCATCGGCAAACCCCAATTGCATGAAAATCAGAACGTCAGCAAATGTAATCCCGGCGATCGCTGTTAACAATCGCATTGGATCGTGTTTGAGCTGAAGCAATCCCAATGGCGTACGCTGTTGCAGGGTTGTGAGTGTTTTGATGAAGCCGAGCATGGCAGTAACTCCTGATGTTTAGTGGTTTTGGGCCTTCGGGGGTAGAGGAGGTCGAGGGGGCACAGGCAGGGGAAAAGTCATCAGTGGGAGCATCTTGCTCCCGTTTGCCCCAAATTCTCCCGTTTCTACTATTTCCTCCCTTCCCCCATCACCGCATCCCCGTGTCCGAAGCGTCTTCCCCATCCGCCATCACCGCGTCCCCCTTGTCATCTCGGAGGGCGTTAGCGAAGCCATGCGTGAGGGCCATAGCATTTGGATATGTAAGGTTTCGTTAGAGCCAGAATTAGTCGCTCAAATGCTTACGCCCCTACAGTGCAACCTGGACGGTGACTTGTAAATTCGTCAGTCCGGCGACTTTCTCGCTCGAAGCCGGATCGAGGCGGACGCGCACTTCAATGACTTTGGCATCGATATTAGCGGCCGGGTCTTCATCTACAACCCGTTGCTGTCCCACCTGTAAGCCAATCTGTTCGACAGTTCCTTGGAGGGTATCGGGAATGGCGGGGGATGTAATGGTTGCCGTTTGCCCGATTTCAATCTTGGCGATGTCGCTTTGGTAAACTTCCGCAATCGCCATCATTTGTTGGGTTTGCCCCAAGGTCACAATGCCGCTATCGGCGATTCTTTCCCCAGGACGGGTGTGAATTTCCACGATTTGACCGGTTTGGGGGGCGCGGACGTAGATGTCTTCGAGATCGGCTTGGGCGCGTTCGACATCAGCCATGGCTCGATCGACTTCTGCTTGGGTCACTTGCACGTCTACGGGGCGCACTTCGGCAATACTATCGAGTTGGGCGGCAGCCGCGCTGGCTTGTTCGATGCCGGTGCGCTGGATGCGATCGAGGTTGGCTTGGGCTTCGACCAGTTGCTGGCGGCTGGTACCGTCGATTCGGGCTAAGTTGGCGCGAGCTTCGGCGAGTTGTTCGGTTCCGGTGCGCCCGATGCGATCGAAGTTGGCTTGGGCTTCGGCGAGTTGCTGGCGGCGCGTGTCTGCATCGAGCCGTTTGCTATCGAATAGCGACAGGGAAATGGCTCCTTGTTCGTATAACTGGCGATTGCGCTGATATTCGGCTTCGGCGTTTTTGAGTTCGGCTTTGAGTCGTTCGAGGGTAGCCATTTGAGCGTTGCGATCGCCTTCTAACTGAGCTTGGATGCGCTCGAGGGTGGCTTCCTGGGCGAGGCGTTCTGCATCCCACTGGGCTTGGATGCGCTCGATGGTGGCTTCCTGGGCGGCTTCTTCTCCCTGCCACTGAGCTTGAATGCGATCGATTTCGGCGGTTTGGGCGGCAATATCCCCGGATTTTGCCCCGGCTTTCACTTGTTCCAAACGCGCCTGGGCGACGCGGACATCTTCTTCAGCTCTCTCCAAGGCAGCCAGGAGGCGCTCTTTTCCATCTAAAACGGCGATAACCTCCCCGGCTTCAACCCGATCGCCTTCTTGGACGAATAACTCTTCCATCCGACTCCCTTGGGTGGTGGTTGGAGCGGTTAAATCGATGGTTTCTCCCATCGGTTCGAGTCGTCCCAAGGCCGTTACCGTTTTAATTTGCGGGACGATTTCGACTTCTGTGGGACTGTCAACCGGCGCGGTTTGCATTTGCCACATCCCCCAGGCTGTCGTTCCCGCAATGCCCAAAATTGCGGCTCCAACGAGGACGAGGGAACGACGAGGCCATGGATTCAATGCTGCCCGATCGCTGAATGCGTTTAGATTCATCAACTTTATCCCGAAAAGAGAAAGCTCTATATTTTTATATTACTAAACGGTTTAGTATTGTCAAGATTGCGATTGAGTAGAATAACTGCATCGAAACTTACCTCCTCTATTCTCGTGAATCGTTCAATTCCACCCAAATCCACTCCCAGCCAAGAGAAACCCGAGAAAGCCAAAGCCATACTCAAGGGAGCATTGGCGGTGTTTACAACCCAGGGGTACGCAGCCGCGAGTATGGATCGGATTGCTGCCGCTGCCGGGGTTTCTAAGCCGACACTGTATCGTTACTTTCAAGATAAAGAGGGGTTGTTTGTTGCTCTGATGCAGCACCTCACGCAAAACAGCCGTCAGATTCTGTTTAGCTTGCCCACAAACCCAAACCCAGAAATGCCGCCGGAAAAGATGCTGCATCATATGGCCACTTCGGTACTCACGGAGTTTTCCGGCAATCAAGCGTTTTTAACCTTGATGCGATTGATTATTGGTGAATCCGAGCGGTTTCCAGAACTGGCTCGAACCTTCTTGCGCGAAATTCAAAAACCTTTATTGGAAAAGCTATCGGGGTATCTAGCTTCTCAACCCCAGCTTAATTTTCCCGATCCGATGGTGGCTGCACGAATGTTTGCTGGGTCTTTAGTACATTACCTAATTCTGCAAAATATCATGCACGGCAGCGATATTATTCCCTTGGAGCGCAATCGCATGGTCGATGGTTTGATTGCGATGATGATGAGTGCGGGAAAAAACGAATCGAGTCAGGGGTAGTGCCTTCGTGCCTACCCAAATACCGGGGCGATCGGGGATATGCAGACCCCTAGCTGATTGTGACCGATTTGAGTTTCCAACAGTCTGAGATTTGCTGGTATGCCATGCGCAGTTGGATTGAATGTCTTTCCAAAGAGACTAAGCGAGGCGGTTTGGGCTGGCATCATACCAAAATGACAGGCCCCCAACGAGTTGAACGGCTATGATTAGCCATTGCTGTGGCCACTTGATAGTTGGTCAGTGTTGGCGGATGCTCAGACGCTCAATTATTCCCTAGCCGTTTAGACCTAGACAACCCAGAATCTCTGATGCCCGGACCCTCCGAAGCACTCGAGACTTCATCCCCTCCTGGCTTTTCTCAAACCTCCTCGCCACCACGTTGGTTGAGTTGTTTTCGCCGGGGATTTTTAGTGCTTTTGGCTCGTGCCATCCATGGGGTTTTCCTACCTCTAGGTTCCTTGACTTCTGAGTGGATTCCCGTACCCGATGGCTAAATCTAAAAAACATTCCCTTGAAAGACACCCCACACCCCACCTCAACAGCACACATCGGTCAGAACGGCGAACTGTTACATTTGTTGACAACATCGTCGGAGAGGGAATTTCTCAGTGATAGGATGCCATCAAAACCATTTGTGAGAACACTATGGCAGAAGAACTAACAGGAAAAACTCCGATATTTGGCGGTAGCACCGGCGGTTTGCTCACCAAAGCCGAAGTCGAAGAAAAATACGCCATTACTTGGACCAGTTCCAAGGAACAGGTGTTTGAAATGCCCACCGGTGGCGCGGCCATCATGAACGAAGGCGAAAACCTGCTTTACTTGGCGCGCAAGGAACAGTGTCTGGCACTGGGAACCCAGTTGCGGACGAAGTTCAAGCCCAAAATGGAGGATTACAAAATCTATCGGGTGTTCCCCGATGGCGAAACCGAGTACCTGCATCCTAAGGATGGCGTGTTCCCCGAGAAGGTGAACGAAGGCCGGGAAGCCGTGGGTAGCGTCAATCGCAAGATCGGCGATAATCCCAATCCTTCTAAAATCAAGTTCAGCGGCAAACAGCCTTTCGATCCGTAGAAGGTATTGTAGAAGGCATTCGGGGACAAAGACACTGGGGACGCGATCGCCCCATCCGCAATCGGTCGGTTTTTTGTCCCCCGATTCGACCGTCTCAATTAACGTAAATTCGGGATAAGCTAAAACCTTAACGCGATCGTCTCCCGTGCAACTCTCCGAGTAAGATGCACCGTCGATCGACTTTTATAAGGGTGGCGAACCCGCCCCTGACGTTCGATTATGATTTTTCCCGATTTCTCCGAGTTTTCCCACCTCGCCACACAAGGTAACTTCATCCCCGTCTATCAAGAGTGGGTGGCCGATTTAGATACCCCCGTGTCGGCTTGGTATAAAGTTTGTGCGGGTCAACCCTACAACTTTTTATTGGAATCGGTGGAGGGGGGAGAGCGACTGGGACGCTACAGTTTTCTCGGTTGCGATCCCCTCTGGGTTTTATCGGCTCGGGGAAATACGACCACCCAAACTCACCGCGACGGTCGCATTGAAACCTTTACCGGCGATCCCTTTACGATTCTGGCAGATTGCCTGAAGTCGTTTCAACCGGTGAAGTTACCCCAACTGCCTGCGGGGATTGGTGGTTTATTTGGTTTTTGGGGATACGAACTGATTCAACCCATCGAACCGCGCGTCTCCATTTATCCGAGTCAAGCCGAAGACTTACCCGATGGGTTGTGGATGCAAGTCGATCGGCTGTTCGTATTCGACCAAGTGAAGCGGAAAATTTGGGCGATCGCCTACGCAGATTTGCGCGACCCGAATGTGGATGTTGCCGAGGCGTACCAAAAGGCGGTGGATGCGGTCGCTAAAATGGTCGCCAAACTGCAGTTGCCCCTCGATCGTCAAGATACGATGCTCGAATGGACTCCCCCCACGCCAGGGAAAGCCCACGAGGAAGACTCAACCCTCTACACCAGCAATATTCCCAAAGAACAATTTTGCGAAAACGTCTGCAAGGCTAAAGACTATATCAAAGCCGGGGATATCTTCCAGGTGGTGATTTCCCAGCGATTGTCGGCGGAGTATGGCGGCGAGCCGTTTTCCCTGTATCGTTCCCTGCGCCTCATCAACCCTTCGCCGTACATGGCGTATTTTAACTTCAACGATTGGCAGCTCATCGGGTCGAGTCCGGAAGTGATGGTGAAAGCCGAACGAGATGGCGATGGCTCTACGATCGCTACCGTGCGTCCGATCGCCGGAACTCGCCGCCGAGGGAAAACCGAATCCGAAGATGCGGCCCTCGCCCAGGAGTTGCTCGCCGATCCCAAAGAAGTGGCCGAACATATCATGCTCGTCGATTTGGGACGCAACGACCTCGGCCGCGTCTGCGAGAAGGGTTCGGTGCGGGTGAACGAACTCACCATCGTCGAACGCTACTCCCACGTCATGCACATCGTCAGTAACGTTGTCGGCAAGCTCGAGGAGGATAAGACCGCTTGGGATTTGCTCAAAGCCTGCTTCCCGGCTGGAACCGTCAGCGGCGCACCGAAGATTCGCGCCATGGAGATTATCCACGAGTTGGAACCCTGCCGTCGCGGTCCCTATTCGGGAGTTTACGGCTACTACGATTTTGAAGGTCAGCTCAATAGCGCCATTACCATTCGCACCATGGTGGTTCGTCCGGGGGAAACCGGTCATATCGTTTCCGTCCAAGCGGGGGCGGGATTGGTGGCCGATTCGGAACCGGAAACCGAGTACCAGGAAACGTTGAATAAAGCCCGAGGTTTGCTCGAAGCCATTGGATGTTTGCGATCGTCGTGAACGTTGCGTCCGCGTCCCCGAGGCAAACTGAGGCAATGTAACGAATGTCTTGAAAAGACTTGACAAATATTCAGACATGAGATTTGTATTGCCTTAGGTCAAGGACTCCCGATCGAACTCATCGGATATACGCTAGATGTAGAGTGAATTGAAACCAAAGGGTACTAAAAATTTGGCTTGGGGGAGCGTTGAGAATCCTTCCTCTGGATAAGGGTTTGACGATTTGGGCGGTTAAATTAGTCTAAACTCCAAATAGGTAAAAACGATTCAGAGGAGACTCTGCTATGGATGCTGCGACACTCTGGCAACGCTATCAAGACTGGCTGTACTATCACGAGGGTTTGGACCTGTACCTCGATATCAGTCGAATGGGATTTGACGATGCCTTTGTTGAAACCCTCAACCCTAAATTTGCCAAAGCTTTTGAGGATATGGCAGCCCTAGAAGCCGGAGCGATCGCCAACCCCGACGAAAATCGGATGGTGGGTCACTACTGGCTGCGCGACCCGGATTTAGCCCCCACCCCGGAAATTCAGAAGGAAATCGTCGAAACGTTAGATCGCATCGAAACCTTCGTCCAAAAAGTCCGCATCGGCACGGTACATCCCCCGAACGCGCAAAAATTTACCGATATTCTCTCCATCGGCATTGGCGGATCGGCACTCGGCCCTCAGTTTGTCGCCCAAGCTTTAGCCCCCGACAATCCTCCTCTCGATCTTCACTTTATCGATAACTCCGATCCGGCCGGTATCGATCGCACCCTCGCCCAACTCGGCGATCGCCTCAGCAGTACCCTCGTCTTCGTCATTTCCAAATCCGGCGGCACCCCTGAAACCCGCAACGGCATGGTGGAAGTGCAAAAAGCCTTTGTCGATCGCGGTCTCGATTTTGCCAAGCAAGCGGTTGCCATTACCGGAGTCGATAGCAAACTCGACAAACGCGCCCAATCCGAAGGGTGGCTGACGACCTTTCCCATGGCGGACTGGGTGGGGGGACGCACCTCGGAACTTTCGGCCGTGGGCTTGCCGGCAGCCGCCCTCCAGGGTATCGATATCCGCACCCTGCTTGCCGGGGCGAAAGAAATGGACGAAGCCACCCGCGTTCGAGATCTGAAAAACAACCCTGCCGCCCTTTTGGCTTTGGCGTGGTACTACGGGGGGAACGGCAAAGGGGAGAAAGATATGGTCGTCCTCCCTTACAAAGATTCCCTGTTGCTCTTCAGCCGCTACTTGCAACAACTGGTGATGGAGTCGTTGGGAAAAGAAAAAGACCTCGACGGGAATGTGGTCAATCAAGGGATTGCGGTCTACGGGAATAAGGGTTCGACCGACCAACACGCCTACGTCCAGCAGTTGCGCGAAGGGGTACCGAACTTTTTTATGACTTTCATTGAAGTTCTCGAAGATCGCCATGGCAACTCCCCAGAAATCGAACCCGGGGTGACCTCCGGCGACTATCTCTCAGGATTTTTGCAAGGAACCCGCACCGCCCTCTACGAAAATCAGCGAGATTCCATTACCCTGACGATTCCCCAGGTCAATCCCCGAACCGTGGGAGCGATGGTCGCCCTCTACGAACGAGCGGTGGGATTGTATGCGAGTTTGGTGAATATCAATGCCTATCACCAGCCGGGGGTGGAAGCGGGGAAAAAAGCCGCGGCGGCGATTTTAGAATTGCAAACTCAGGTAACGACCGTGTTGAAATCTGCATCGGAACCCCTTTCGCTGGCCGATTTAGCCGAACGAACGGGTCGTCCGGAGGAGATTGAAGCCATTTATAAAATCCTCCGCCATCTCCACGCCAATCAACGGGGCGTAACTTTAACGGGAAATTTGGGAAAACCTGCTACGATCGAAGTGTCTATTGCCTGAGAAATCGGGTTTGGGATGTGACAAAGACTTGGGACGCGATCTCGCCATCGGTCAATGAGTGAATCGTCCAAAATTTTACCGATGTGCGAACGTTTGTAATATTGCTCGATGTTTTCTCATTTCCTAAATTTTGAGCGTTTTCCGATCCCTTGATGGATAAATTGGCGTGGGGGGATTCTACGCCCACTGCGTCATCCAACCCACCCCCGTGCCGATCGATGAGGTCGCGATCTGCCGAATTTCTCGGCATCCCTGGCACTCTAGCGGTCAAAATTATGCCTCTGACCATTCTTGTTGTTGATGACGACCCCGGAATCCGAATTTCGATCGGAGATTATCTAGAAATGTCTGGGTACTTGACCATCGTTGCCCAGAACGGTCGAGAAGCTTTGAGTTTGGTCGAGAAATACCATCCTCACTTGATGGTGACCGATGCGATCATGCCTCAAATGGATGGTTACGAACTCGTGCGCAAAGTTCGGCAGCGTCCGGATTGTCGCTTGCTACCCGTCATTTTTCTGACGGCCCACAATAAAACGGACGATCGCATTCGCGGCTATCAAATGGGGGTGGACTTGTATATGCCCAAACCCTTTGAATTGGAGGAATTGGGTGTGGTGGTGCGCAACTTTCTCGATCGCTATCTCGATATCATTCACTCTTTAAATCCCGGCATTCCCTCTGGACTTTCCTCGCCGACGCAAGTTACTCCACCCGCAGAGTTCTCCAACGACGATCGCACTCCCGATTCTTCCTCACCGAATATCGTCGAGTTAGATTTAACTAAGCGCGAATGGGAAACCCTCGAACAAGTGGCGAAAGGATTATCGAATGCCGAAATCGGGGCAAATCTTTACCTGAGTCACCGAACGATTGAAAAGTACGTCGGTCGGCTTTTGAGCAAAACCGATACCAAAAATCGTGCGGAGTTAATTCGTTTGGCGATCGAACATCATTGGGTGGATTGACGCTTTCCCATTGAAAGGATGGGGGAGTTGGTGAGGGTTGGCATCTTTCAAGACGCTCTCAACCCGAACTCACTTCAATGAGATAGCCGCTGCTATAGATGCTTTTGGGTGTAATCGAGCAATCCCTCACAAGCATCCACGAGCAAATCGATAACCCGATCGAACCCGGCCGGACCGCCGTAGTAGGGATCGGGAACTTCTTTAAGATCGTGTCGGGTGCAGAAGTCGCACATCATCTTCACTTTATCTCGATACGCTCCGGTGCGATCGAGAGCCAGGATATTTCGATAGTTTTCTCGATCCATGGCTAAAATCAGATCGAATTCCTCGAAATCTTCCACCTCGAACTGACGGGCACTGCCGACGAGTTCGATACCCTGCTTCTTGGCCGCAGCAGCCATGCGTCGATCGGGCGGGCTGCCGATATGATAGCTCGACGTTCCTGCCGAGTCGCAGTGAATTCGATCGCTCAAACCCGCGCGATCGATGTGGTGATTCATGATATTCTCCGCTGAAGGAGAACGGCAAATATTGCCCAAACAGACAAATAATAACTGGTACGGCATGGGTGCGGTTGGGTCGGTTCCCGGTTAGCAGAAGCTGGCAGCAAATTGGCAAAAACCCGTAGACGATCGCCATCGCTTTTGCTCTCCATCGAAGGCGATCGACGTTCGATTACATTCCCGGAAGGTTCAAGCCTCCGGTGAGTTCTTCCATCTTTTCTCGCATCGTAGTCGTCGACTTAATATAAGCATCTTGCATCGCTTCGGTGACCAGTTGCGAGACCACATCCGCCCCTTCCCCCAATACGTCGGGAGAAATCACCGCGCGACGGGGTTCTTGGTTGCCGCTGAGAACGACCTTCACCAGGCCGCCGCCGGCCTCCCCTTCCACTTCCAGTTCATCGAGTTCTTCTTGAAGCTTTTTGGCTCCTTCTTGAACTTGCTGCGCTTTTTTGAAGGCTTCGGTTAATTCCTTCATTTTGCCTAAACCGAAACCAAATCCTTGTCCTGGTTTTGCCATGATCGATTGATTATCTTTAACTCGTGTGTAAATGTTCGATCGAGCTTCAAGGGGCGATCGGGGGTGAACCCGAATCGGACTCGAAGGCGATCGAATGTCAAGCACTCAACGGCTGCTAGTGTTTCGTGACATACTCCCGACGCTGACGAGCACGGTACAGCGTGGACTTCTTACCAACACCAGCCAATGCTATCTCCTTTGGAGACGCGACGCGAACGATTACGCGGGTTCGCTTTATTGACGATACGGGATGCCCCTCCGCACCGGGCTTATTATACCCAACCTGCTATTCACGAGCGAGTCCGGTCTTGGGGTCTCCCCAAGTGGAGCAACTCGCGTCCAGACACTCATAGGATGCGGCGCGGAATCGAATATTCCTTGGATCGCAGCCAAATAGAGTGCGCGGATGAATGGCTCTCTAGCTAAGAGTAACATTAGCACTTAACCCACCATCGCCGGAATACTTCCGAGTCAGCATCGCCCAAGAGAGGAGATGACGATTCCCGGCGCGCCACTTCCTCTCACAACGCGGTGGGCCGCAAGACCGAGTCTCAAACGTGTTGAAACTCTCCAAGCATTCGGACTTCCGGTTCGAGCCACAGCTGCCAGTTTCGTTCCACTTGTTCTTGCACGAAACGGATTAAGTGGAAAATATCGCTAGCTGTTGCCCCACCGCAATTGAGAATGAAGTTGGCGTGCCGTTCGGCCACCTGAGCGCCACCGATGGTATGACCCTTGAGACCCGTCTGCTCGATGAGCCATCCCGCCGCATGGGGTCCGGGATTGCGAAAGACGCTGCCACAACTGGGTCGGTGGTAGGGTTGAGACGTGCGTCTCTTGTGCATTTGCTCGTGGGTGAGTTTGCGCACGTCCGCTCGATTGTAACCGGGTTGGAGTTGGAAGGTCGCTCGCACCACGAATCGCGGATCGTTTTGCAACATCGAAGTCCGATACCGATACTGTAAATCTTCGGGCGTGAGGACTTCTAGATCTCCATTGGGAGACATCACCTGGACGTTCACCAGCAAATCGGCCATGCAAGCGTTGTGAGCGCCCGCATTCATAACCACTGCCCCGCCGACGGTGCCGGGAATACCCACGGCCCACTCCAAGCCGCTCCAACCCCGTTCTGCCGCCTGCCATGCCAGACGGGGCAGATATTCCCCGGCAGCAACGCTCAGTTGACCGGATTCGGGGTCGAAATGGGTGTGACGCAGATGGCGGGTGCAAATCACCAAACCCGATAAACCGCGATCGCTCACGAGTAAATTAGATCCCGCGCCCAAACGGGTCACGGGTAATCCTTCGGCATGGGCCCATGCGAGTCCTGCTTGCAAATCTTCAACCCGTTTGGGATTCATGCACCATTGGGCGGGCCCCCCAACTTTAAAAGAGGTCAGCTTGGAGAGGGGATATTGAGGATAGATGGGACATCCAGTGCCCGATAGGTAAATCGGGGCAGTTGTAACCGGAACATTGCGCGTTTGGGTTGGAGTTGGAAGCCAGTTGTATGAAAGAGTCATTACCAATAGATTTTGGATTCTACGAAATTAGATTTAGGTTCTCGTGCATCAGACATCGAAAAACTCACAACGCACCACTGAACTCAATTTGTCGGTGAAATTCCACCAGTTTGGGAATCACTTGATTCAGATTTCCCGCACCTAAAAAGACGACCAAATCTCCCGGTTGCAAAAAGTCTTGCAAGCCGGTTTCGATGCGATCGAGGGTGGACCAGTAATGGACGTTTTGGTGATGTTCGGAAATCGCTCGCGCGACTCGTTCGCCTCCAAACCCTTCGATCTTCGATTCTCCCGCACCATACACATCGCTGACGATCGCCACATCGGCATCGCCGAAGGAGGAGGCAAATTCCGATAAAAACGTTTGCGTGCGACTGTAGCGGTGAGGTTGGAAAACCGCCACCACTCGCCGAGTCTTATTGTTGTCCGTTCCCACTTGCAGGCGAGCTGCACTCAAGGTGGCTTGGATTTCGCTAGGGTGATGGGCGTAGTCGTCGATAAACCCGATCCCGTTGGCAAATCCGAGCAACTCGAAGCGGCGACGGGCCCCTTCAAAATCGACGAGAGCCTCGGAAATCGCGGCGAATTCCACCCCCACGGCGCGAGCGATGGCCACTGCGGCGAGGGCGTTGCTGAGGTTGTGCTTCCCTAAAACCCCGAGTTTTAAGTCCCCCAGAACCCGACCGCGCTCCCAAACCCGGGCGGTGGTTCCATCGGCATTGTAGGTCACCCGATCGACGGTGTAATCAGCACCGGATTGGGGGTCTAGACTGTAGCGAATCTGGGGGTTAAACCGTTCGCGAATCACCGGGCAATCCCAACAACCCACTAATATTTCGCAACGGTTGGCAAAGGTTTGAAAAATCTCGACCACTTCGTCGAGATTCCCATAGCGATCGGGATGGTCGAGTTCGATATTGACGATCGTCCCGATGTTGGGCGCGAACTTGACGAGGGAACCGTCGGATTCATCGGCTTCGGCGACCAGATGTTCCCCTGCACCCAAACGAGCGTTGCCTTCCCAGGCCTTCACCTCACCCCCGACAACGATGGTCGGATCGAGACCCGCTCTGAGCAATACGAACGCCACCATACTGCTGGTGGTGGTTTTTCCGTGAGTTCCGGCGATCGCGATACTTCGATACTCCGCGATGAGAGCCGCGAGCAAGTCCGAGCGATGGAAGATCGGACAGCCGAGTTCAATCGCCGCACGATATTCTTCATTGGTCGAATCGATCGCGCTCGAACAAACAATTTGCGGGAGGTTGAGGGCGTCGGAACCCTCACGACCATTCTTAGCAATCGCCCGATCGACCTGACTTCCAGAATCTTCTCGAGTTCCTGGCTCTCGGGACTGAAAATCGGGATTTAAATTTTTAAATATATCGAGATTACTGGCGGTTTGGCTCCAAAAAATACGAGCGCCCAATTCCTGCAATCTTTGAGTAATGTGATTGGCTCGAATATCCGAACCGTACACGGGGAGTTGGCGTTTGGCTAAAATATACGCTAAAGCTGACATACCAATTCCACCGATACCAATAAAGTGAAATGGCCTGCCGCTTAAGTCAACAGAATTCGGCATTATTGCTCCTATCACACCACACCACACCAATGTCACGCGATATCATATCAAGAATTAATGTTTTGCGATAGCGCGTTGGAAAAATTTACGCAAACAGAACGGGTTTGGGTCGATTGAAATTCACCTCTGTCTAGAAAAGAATACATAGCACAGAGCGATTTCCTTCTCCTTATTGATGTAGATTAGTCTACTTTTACCCGTAGATCGAGTCTTGTCGTTCAGATACAGTCGCAATTCCAGCATTTCCGGAAAAATGGATGAAAAGATTCGCACATTTTTCCGAATCGCTTCCGAACGTTCAGATCTCGGTTGATTCTGTGGCAATTGCCAGCGTCTGAGGGATAGTCAGCAGCTATTGACAAATTATTTAGAACATGATAATTACTTAGTGAAAGATTGCCAGAAGATTGCCCAAAAATAAGCGATCGCATTTAACCCCAACTCCATACTAAACCGGAGTATTGGGAAATGTCTGTAGCGCAGTAAAAGTTCTACAGCCCCTCGGTGCGACCAACCCAGAAGCACAAAGAATTCGACGAGAAGTCCAGTGTCGGCTTGAAAGAATTGACCTTCTCATAAACTCTTAAGTTTCCGTCAGCACTTTTTTCGTGGAACGGCGTCGACTTTCGGTTCTGTATTTTAAGAGAGTGACGGTCGTGGATGCGCTCGAACGCAGGAACATCGGCAGTCTGTCGTCGATTTAATTGTATTTTTCTAGACCGATAAAGACCCGCGACCATCTGGGAAAAGGCCAGGCAGTTGGTTTGGGTTCCCCCTAAAATGCAAGAATCGAGGGTTGAAGATCTAACGTCCGATCCCGAGGTCCGCAAAAGGTCTTCCAAGCTTCGATCGAGCAATCGATCCCTCCGCCGAAAGTGTATGCGAAGTTGGTCGACCTTTGCGATATGATAAGGATTATTAAAGAATCTCAAATGCTTTTTTCTAGTATGCTTCTTTGGTTTGATACCCCTTAGAAGAAGATCCCCGGCCCAGTTTCGCAACGGCGAATCAGAGCGCAGATCTAGAACGAACAAAAAGCTTTTTCCCCCTCGATCGTAGGGGTTGTCATTGTTTAGGAGGTACAAGGTGATCAGAGTCGCGATCAATGGTTTTGGACGCATCGGACGCAACTTTTTGCGGTGCTGGCTGACCCGAGAAAACAGCCAATTAGATTTAGTTGGGGTAAACGATACCTCAGATCCGAAAACGAACGCTCACTTGCTTAAGTACGATACGATGCTGGGGACGCTCGATGCAGACGTCAGCGCCGATAGCAACTCGATTACCGTTAATGGCAAGACCGTTAAATGCGTCAGCGATCGCAACCCGCTAAACCTGCCTTGGAAAGAATGGGGTGTCGATTTAGTTATTGAATCTACCGGAGTGTTCGTGACCGAAGAGGGTGCTTCCAAGCACTTGGAAGCCGGTGCGAAAAAAGTTCTGATTACAGCCCCAGGTAAAGGCGGTAACATTGGTACCTACGTGATGGGGGTCAACCACGAAGACTATACTCACGAAGCTGAAAACGTCGTGAGTAATGCTAGCTGTACCACCAACTGTATGGCTCCGTTTGTCAAAGTACTCAACGATAACTTTGGGATTATCAAAGGTACGATGACCACCACCCATAGCTATACGGGAGACCAGCGCCTGCTCGATGCCAGCCATCGGGACGTTCGACGGGCTCGGGCCGCAGCGATGAATATCGTTCCCACTTCCACCGGTGCGGCGAAGGCTGTGGCTTTAGTGATTCCCTCGATGAAGGGCAAACTGAATGGGATTGCCATGCGCGTTCCCACCCCCAATGTTTCCGTGGTGGATTTAGTCGCTCAGGTGGAGAAAAAGACCTTTGCCGAGCAAGTGAACGAAACCTTACAGGCAGCAGCCGAAGGTTCGATGAAGGGGATTCTCGCTTACAGCGATCTTCCCTTGGTGTCTTGCGACTATAAAGGATGCGATGCATCTTCCATCGTCGATGCTAGCCTGACAATGGTGATGGATGGCGATTTGGTCAAAGTTGTGGCTTGGTACGACAACGAATGGGGTTACTCCCAGCGGGTCGTCGATTTAGCCGAACTCGTCGCCCAGAAGTGGGTTGCCTAATCTCCGAATCTAAGCGGACTTGGGGCTTGACCGATCGAAACAGTTTCGCGTCGAGCCTCGATTTTGGGTCAACATGACCCGACTTCTAGCAAGCGAAGGCAAAAGCTGTCGCTCTAGAACTGACTTCAATCGTGAATATCATTTTTGAGCTCGCTCTTAGGTTTAAGCTAGGGGTGAGTTTAGTTGTTTGTGCTTCGGCTGGGCATCTTCGCCCAAAATCTTGCCCATTTCAACCCGGAGAATTTCACCCTACAAATGCTTGCCAAACATCGAACCGGACTGGCAAACTAAAAGACAACCCCAGTGAAATTAAAAGGCTCCCTGGGTCGGGGAACGGAGCAAGTCAGCGCAAGAAACGGATATTCCATAATACATATCTATATGTCAGTCGCGTGGGATGTACTGTGACTCAGCACAGAAGCCGAACTCATCAACAAGGACGTTATGAATCGTTGCGAGCCGCCGTGCTGGCCACTCATTACTATACGGTACTGGGTCTGCATCCGGAGGCATCGGCTCTCGATATCCGTCGGGCCTATCGGGAACTGAGCAAACGCTATCACCCCGATACAACAAAATTACCTCTGTCCGTTGCCACGCCAAAGTTTCAGCAATTAAATGAAGCCTATGCCACCCTGAGCAATCCAGAGCGTCGCGCGGTGTACGACGAACGGATACGCCAGTCCCAAGTCAAGTTTCAACCTCCATCCGAGCGCACTCGACCCGAACACTCATCGAGTCCGATGCGAGATTCGGCATACCTCGATCCGACCGAGCGCCCCCTTTCATCCGGTGAGGTGTTTGTTTTATTTCTCATGGGATTGACCCTCGTCGGCTGTTTGCTGCTGGCGATTTCGATCGCCTATCTTCGCGGCGATCCCCTATGACTGGAGTCGGTATTGCTTTTTTGTTCCCCCGATTTCACTCACTGTCTCTCACAACCTTCTCAAACAATTTCATGTCCATACCTTCCGCCGATACCCCCCTATACAACCACCCCCTTCCCGAACTCGAAAATTGGTTGCGAGAGCGAGGTTGCCAGCAAGATCGCGAAGAACTCAATCATTGGTGGCTCGAACGATCGAACTGGAAAGCGCAACTCTGGCTCGATACCGACCAGATTACGGTGATTTACGAGGTGAATAGCTCGGAACGGGAGATTCAGCGATCGTTTAAATACTCCCTCAGTCGTCAAGATGTCGAAGATGCGGTGTTTGGCGGACCGTAACTTGAAACTCGCCTAACGAGGGCGAAGCACTCCCGGAGCCGTCACGGCTGCCATCTCCTCTAAATGATCGAGCGACATCATCGGGTCGCAGATGCCAGACCATGCCGCCCACAGCTGAGTTGCCAGTTGCCAATATCGAGATTCCCCCTTCGGGCTCAACGCTACCCGCCAGGACAGGGGAATACCGGCGTAACCATTGTACGCTCCGGCGATCGCCCCAACGAGGGTGGCAACTAGTTGCGGTTGGTATTGCAGTTGCAGCGATCGCATTACACCGGCTCGCACATCTCCTGGCGTTCCCAAAAAGCAGTAGAATGCCAAGGTCACCGCTTGGGTACAGGTGGAACATTCAGCTCTTGATAACGTTTGCCGTCCCAACCCCCCCCGAACCGACGCTAAACTCGCTCCATCTTCGATGGATGTTTGCAGCCAATTGGGAAATTGAAGTGTGGATGAGTTGGGTACTAGACTCAAACGATCGAGAATTTGACACAGTCGCAGATTTGGATTTAAAGTCTCCCTCAGAGCAAGGGAAATCGCAGATCCCACGCCTAAAACGGCTGCTGTTGCCTCGGAAGAAAATTGCCAGACATGGGTAACCTGTTGCAGGTTCGAGGCGAGCTGGGCATCATCCTCGTGACAATAAAGAATAATCGGTAGGAGTGCGATCCAAACATCGGCGTCGAGTTGCGTTGCGCGTCCATCTGCCCAGGGTATCGCAAGGCTCGCGTCGGACGGCGCTTCTAATCTCACTCGCCCGCTTTTGAAGAGTTGCTTGGAGACGAGTTCGACTAAAAGTGCGTTTCCAAAGGGATTCGAAGCATCGGAGTCGCAAAAGTCGATGGCTTGCTCCAATCCCCCAGGGCCAGCTTGAGGAGATGACACGGCATGGGTTGCCCAGAGTTTTCCGAGGACCGCTCCGACTATTGCCCCACGAAACCGACTTAGCAGAGAATCGCCCATCAGCGGTAAATTTGCTCCCCAGGAAAATTTAGCAAGAAAGTCAGACAAAATAATGCCCTTCTCTCAGGGTCTAGAGAAGGGGAATTCGAGAAAGGTTGGAACTCAATTTAAGATCGAGCTTGGGAGACCGAAAGGTCTGAATCCCTCAGATAACCAACCAGAGCATGTAGACCTAACAAATAGCTGCGAGGACCAAACCCACTAATTTGACCGATCGCCACAGGGGCTATATACGAATGATGCCTGAATGATTCTCGGCAGTATATATTACTCAGGTGGACTTCTACAGCGGGTAAGTTCACACCGGCAATCGCATCGCGAATTGCTACGCTCGTATGAGTATAAGCTGCTGCATTAATGACCGAACCCTGATAATTACCCGGACAGGTCTGAATCGCATCAACGATTGCTCCTTCACTATTAGACTGTATCGTGGAGATACTAACATCTAATAATTGAGCTTCTCGGTCTAACGAATCATTAATTTGTGCGAGGGTTGTGCTACCGTATATGTTGGTTTCTCTTTGACCTAGCAGATTTAGGTTTGGCCCGTGAATAACTAAGATATTGAGCCGAGTTTCGGATTCCAAAGGTTTTTAGAAGGACTAGAACGAAGCGCGATCTCGAACGGGAATCGGAATGGGTTCCGGCTCGGGCGCCACCTCTGGACCAAGCAGAGCATCAATGATTTTACGCGCCCATTCTTTGAGCTTATCTAAAATTGTGTCAATGTAATCCATCAATGAGATAGCTCCTTGATTTGAGTCTGTGCTGTGTGCCCGGCGACAGTACGCTAGTATCTGAATTTGGGCTTTAGCATATTCATATCTATAGTATTTATCATAACGAATAATTCCAAATCTTCAAAGTCCCCTACGTGAAATTACGAGTCGAACCCCAAATCGCCCGATGCGCGAGAAATGGCTCAAACATTTACGAGATCGGGGTTGGGTTATTTGTGTATTATCTAGCGGATTTGGGGGTCGCTTTGGGGACTCATCGGGAGGCGCGATCTCGTAGTTTTTGTCGCAAGCGATCGAGGGCGCTACAGGCACTCACCCGACGAACCCAAGACCGTCCGCGGGTTTCGCCGAAACGATACTCAAAACTTTCCGTTTTGCCGTGGGGATTTGCCACACCGATATAGACCAGACCTACGGGTTTCGTCGGAGTCCCGCCATCGGGACCGGCGATTCCAGTAATGCTCAACCCCCAACTCGTTCCCAGACGAGACCGCACGCCGGCGGCCATTTGCTCTGCCACAACACTCGACACCGATCCGTGGGTTGCTAAATCTTCTGAGTTAACACCGAGTAAGGCAACTTTTACCCGATTATCATAGGCGATCGCCCCGCCCCAAAAGTATTGAGAACTGCCGGGCACTTCCGTGAGCATCGCACCCAACCCGCCTCCCGTACAGGATTCTGCCACCGCAAGGGTTTCGCCGGCATCGAGCAACAGCCCGCCGACGACCGAGGCGAGGGTTTCTTCATCTCGTCCGTAGCAATAACGACCGGCAATGTCTCGCAATTGCGCTTCAACGGGGTCGATTAACTCGTCTGCGGCAGCGGGCGAACTGGCTTTGGCGGAAATTCGCAATTTTACCTCGCCAAAATTTGCGTAGGGGGCGACAGTCGGATTCTCCGCATCGAGCAACGCTCCTGCTTTTTCGGCCAACTCCGACTCGGAAATCCCCCAAAATTTGAGGGTGCGACTGTAAAACCCCTCTTTTCCCCATCCCTGATTTCGGAGATAGGGAACGGCCGTCTCTTGCCACATGGCCTTCATCTCCGCCGGAACGCCGGGAAATGTCAGTACCGTCAGTTCCTCCCTCGGATGCCAAATAATACCCGGCGCGCTACCGATGGGGTTGGGTAAGGTTTGCGCCCCTTTGGGTAAGAGGGCTTGTTTGCGATTGGACGGTGCCATCTTCCGGCCTCGTCGGGCGAATTTCTCGGTAATATCCGCAAGAATTTCGGCACTTTCCACGAGGGGCGCGTCGAAAAAATCCGCTAGGGTTTCTGTGGTCAAATCGTCGGGGGTCGGACCGAGTCCTCCGGTGAAGATGAGAATTTTCGATCGCCCAGTTGCCACTTCCAGGGCTTGTTTGATGCGGGTGGGATTATCGCCGACGACGGTTTGATAGTAGTGAGGAATCCCCAAATCCGCCAGTTGTCCGGCCAGATAGCGAGCATTGCCGTTGAGGATATTTCCGAGAAGGAGTTCGGTCCCAATACAAAGAATTTCAGCGCTCATGAACAGACATTTCCGCAAAAGGGTTCAAGGGGAAAGGGGAAGGGGGAAAGGGAGAAGAAATTCATGACCGAACCATAGAAAGTAATTTTTGATTGATGGAGACATCTAGTAGATGTCTAGTGGTAAAAGGGTGTGGGGTGTGGGGTGTGGGTCAGTGGAAGGAAAGATCTAGTACTCGATCGCCATGACGCGCGATGAGTAGGGGTAGTACCCCCGTGCCTACCCTACCGTATGGGGGCAACCACACTGGTTTTGATGGGTCATCAGGGACGTTTCACGGGGACTTGACAGATCGCTATCCGTTTTAACCGTTCGCGAATGTCGAGTGACTCAACGCCGACAACGATTCAGTGTTTGCCCGTTTCCAACAACTGCAACGAGACCGATCGCAATTGCCCGTCGCACTCCATCCCCTCAAAAGGTTCACCCGAAAGTTCAACCCAACTCTGGCTTAAGACTGGACGTTTTCGGCTTTGGCGAGTTGTTGCACGAGCCTTTGAATCCCGAGGGCGAACAACCCCACCGCCGAGAGGGCAAAAACAAACGTTGCCAAAGCACACATTCCCATCACTAGAGTCCGAACGGCGATCGAAATCTTAATCGCGGTTAAATTATCTGAATGAATGGGTTTGGTGGCAAAGGTGCTCGAAATCGAACTCGTCAGAGCGTAGGCAGCCGAGGAGATCGTACCGGAAATGAGGGAACCGGTGAAGCAGCGTAAAACGCTTTTCGGGCGATCGCCAGGTTGGTTATCGGAAGTTTGCGTCATGGGGGAGAGGGCAGAACGCGAGTGGCGTCTGGACAATAGAAATAGAATTTACGTCTGATGCGAACGATCGCTTTGGTTGGGATGGGGAACGGGAAATCGATGGCAAGAAGCAACGATCGAGTATGGATTGGAGCCTTTGATTCACATTCAGCGTCATTTGATGTTCCCAATTGTCCCACGTTCGGTTCCGAAAGTTTCAGTTTCCACCCATTGCCGATCGCATCTGGGATACCCTCGATTTGTATTATGAAAGTCTCGCATCAATACCTGTGGGAATGGTGCGAGTCACCCATAACTCCAGATCCCGATCGGGAATCGCCCGTGCGGTTTCCCCTCGCAGTCGTTGGGCGATCGCTTCCGACTCAACAGCCGCAAACACGCTCGGTCCCGAACCGGACATCATCGCCCCCAACACCCCGCCATCGGCACCGGGGGCCGCGAGGGTGTCCCGCAACCGAGCCACTTGGGGATATTCTGGCAGCACCACTCGCTCTAAATCGTTGTAGAGTTCCTGGCTAATTTGACGCGCATCCTGTTGGGCGATCGCCGTTACCATTGCCCCTGAATGAACTCGCTGCCGGCGTTCTTCCAAGCCCGCTTCATCCCGAATGTAGCGATCGCCGAACTGTTGGCGAAACGTTTGGTAAGCCCAGGGGGTAGACACCTGCAAGCTGCGGTATTTCCCCAGCACTAAGTCGAGTGGTTCGAGACTCGGTAAAGCAGATATTTTTTCCCCGCGACCCGTGGCCAGTGCCGTTCCCCCAGCAATGCAAAACGGAATATCCGAACCTAAAACCGCTCCGATTTCTTGGAGTTCGGGCAGGGTCAATCCCAAGTTCCATAATAGATTCAAGCCGACAATGACGGCCGCCGCATCGGTCGATCCCCCGGCCAAACCAGCGGCTACGGGGATTTGCTTATCGATGGTAATTTCCACCCCACCCCAGCGCCGGGCAGCATCGGGAAAGCGCCCGGCCATCAGCATGACCGCACGATAGGCTAAATTGCGATCGTCGACGGGCACGTCCGGATGGTCGCAACACACGCGAGTGGGTTCTCCACTGAGGGTTCGTAACTCGATGCGATCGGCTAAGGCGATACTTTGCATGACCATCACCAACTCGTGATAGCCATCCGGTCGGTCTCCAATAATTTCAAGGTAAAGATTGATTTTTGCCGGGGCAACCAGAGAACAACTTTTCATCTTTAATTTTTTCCCGTTGGAGACTCTCACCATAGCAAAGCTCGGGTATTCCCCGAAAGTGCAGCCGGTAGAGGAGCTGCGACCCGGGTCGCAAAACCCCTCGAGCTGCCCTGCCGTGACTTCAAGCACTCTCCCACTCGCCCGATTGGGTGTTGCGATGGCGACATGTCGGCTCTTCGATCGATGGCGAAAGGATTTCAGGAATTTCGGTATATTATTGTGGGTATAACTCTCAAAACCGATACGAGTTGTCTGATACCAGATAGCTCTGATGGCAACGAATAGCGCTCAAAGGGATCGACCATGTCTCATCGCTCATTGGCTACCTGGCTGCTTCTGCTTTCTTTAGGGATTGTCGGAGTGCAGGCTTGCGGATCTGGCGAAGATGCCGCCACCACTGAAGAAGACCCAGCTACAACCGAAGAAGTGGCTGAAGAGGGCGAGGGCGTGCCCGTGGAGCCTTTTTCTGCCGAGCCAACCGCTCCAGAAACCGAACCCCGCACGACCGCCGCACCGGCGGGGTTGATTAACTCCACCAATTCAGACGAGCGCGCCCAGGAAGTGCAATCGAGAATTAATAACGCCCCTCAAAATCCCTTTGACGTTTTGCCGGTAGAACTGGTTGAAACTCTCGAACCTCCCGAAGAAGAGTCAGAGCCTGTTGCCGTATCTCCTCAAACAACCGGAGGCGGTGGCGGTAGCCCAACCCCGAGCGCTCAACAAACTGGAGGCGGTGGGGGCACCACGACCACTCAACCAACCGGAGGCGGTGGGGGCACCACGACCACTCAACCAACCGGAGGCGGTGGCGGTAGGGGCACCACGGCATCCTCTGGGGACGCGGGTCAACAACCTGCAGTTTCCTTACCCCCATTACCCGCAACGGTCGCTCAGGTCGCCGAGCCAATACCGGATTCATCCCCAATATTCGTGCCCCCCAACGATAACGCCATCGCTCAGTTAAGTCCGGCAGAGTTGGGAATCAGCGAGCCAGAAGGAGAAGCCACGACCGGGAGTACGCCAGCGAGTGCACCCGCAAGCACTCCCAATGGAGAATCGATCGCTCAGGCGGAACCGGGGGCTGCATCTGGGGAAGAACCGGGAGAAAAAACCGAAGAAGCACCGCTATCGCTGCCACCTCTTAACAGCCAACCGATCGCCGAGCTACCCCCACTGCCGACAGAAATCGGACCGGCTATTCCCCCGCCACCGCCCGTACCGCCGACCATCTCCGAAAACGTACAGGTCACCGGCGTGGTTGAAGTGGGTGGTGAGGTACAAGTGATCGTTCAGCTTCCGGGTAGCAGTTCCGGTCGATACGTGAGAGTGGGGGATGTCATTGCTGGCGGGCGGGTGCTCGTCAAACGAGTAGACGGCATTCAAGGCACCAACCCGATCGTGATTTTAGAAGAAGATGGCTCGGAATATCCCAGATTCTTGGGAGAGCCGCCAACGCTCGCCATGGAGGAAGACTCGGGTCTGGGTTGATGGTTTAAGACATGAGCAGAAATGGGTCGATCGCGCTTAGAGGAGAAGAAATTTTGATGAAAAACCCGAGAAGAAAACAGATCGAACTCAAGGGAATGCTGAGGATTACCCCAATCTTGCTGCTTTCGACGCTCGGATTGGTGAGTCTCACAAATCGGGCTTTCGCCCAAGAAGATAGCTCGGAAAGCGAATACGTTCCCCCCTACTGCGAACCGGCGATCGAGTCGGGATTTGCCCGTTGTAACTACGATGATGGTGCAAACTATATCGGATATCTAGAAGGTGGCGTGCCCAACGGTCGCGGCACCTATACCTCTTCAGAAGGGCGTTACGAGGGAGAATTTCTCGACGGTCGTCCCAGCGGTCAAGGGCGATATATCCTCTCCGATGATTCCCGATACGAAGGTCTCTTTGAAAATGGGGTGATTATCGACGGTACGGCATTCTTTGCCAATGGCGATCGCTACGAAGGTACCTTTGAAGTCGTTCAGAATCTAGACTCTGGAGAAATTAGCTCTCAACCCCAAGGAGATGGGGCATTTATTTTCGCAAATGGGAATCGTTACATCGGGGAATTTTTTGCCGGTCAGCCTTTTGGCACCGGTGTTTTCATCTATACCGACGGGACTGAGTGTAGCGGTCAGTTCTTTAATATCAATCTAGACGGTAAAGGAACTTGTACCTATCCCAACGGCGATGTTTACGAAGGGGAGTGGCGGCAGGGTCAACCTCACGGTACGGGAACGATGTATGCAGCCGACGGACGGGTTTTTTCGGGTTTGTTCCGCGACGGACAACCGTTTCGACCGTCCCTTGAGTCTCAAGGTTCGTCGGGAGGTTAGTCCCGAATCCCCTAAACATCTGTTGAAATCGAGATAGTTTGGAAAGATAAGGAAGCGATCGAATTCGATGAAAAAAGTGAGTCCCCTTGCTCTAGCGGCATTAAGTTTGAAGACTGCGGGTCTTCTGAGTGTAGGTCTTGTTGCCGGCTCGTTACCCGCGATCGCTCAAGAAGGAAGTAGCCGACAACCTCAGTGCGATCCACCCGATTTAATTACGGGTTTCGGGCGTTGTAACTATGGAGAGGGTCAAAGCTACTTTGGGTACTTCGTGAATGGTTCCCCCAACGGTCGCGGTACGCTAACTCGCCAAGATGGCACTCGATATGATGGCGACTTTGTTGATGGATTGCCTGATGGGGTGGGACGGTTGATCATGCCCGACGATTCTCGCTATGAAGGTACTTTTAGAGATGGGGCGATTATTGAAGGAGCAGCTTTTTTCCCCAATGGCGATCGCTATGAAGGTGGATTTACCCTCATTGGACGTACGGAGCAAATTTCCGTGGAAGTTCCAGTGGGCAGAACTCTTGAAGGAGAGCGCATCTTTGAAACTCGACAAATCGAGCGTACCTTTTATAACAGTCAGCCGGATGGTAAAGGGGGAAAATACGTTTTTGCCAATGGCAATCGTTACGAGGGTGAATTTTTTGCTGGGGAACCTTTTGGCTTGGGAACCTTCATTCACACAACGGGAACGGTATGTAACGGATACTTCTTCACCCGCAATTTTGACGGTCGCAGTGCAATTTGTACTTATCCCAATGGCGCTCGCTATGAAGGGGAACTTCGCCAAGGACGACCCCACGGTACGGGAACGATGGTTCAAGCTGACGGGACGACGATTTCCGGGGCGTTCCGCGACGGACAACCGGTGAGCTACAGCGGCTATCAGTAGACATCTGGTGGAAAAGGGTTAAAGGTGAAGGGTTAAGGGGGAAAGGGAGACTTCGGTCTCGAAATTGATTTGAGTTTTTATTTCGATCGGATGTCTGATTATCGGAACTTGATATTCAATCTAAAATCTAGAATCTAAAATCTA